>JBCDGH010000014.1:0-29488 GCA_038751365.1 Patescibacteria group bacterium
ATAAAAAGAAATTAATATTAAATTACTATTATTGTCAACGAATTATTGACAAGCTCATTGTTTTAGGATAATAAAAAGACATCTCATGCTACTATTTATACATGGTTCCGGAGCGACAAACAGCCTATGGATACCTCAAATTAGAGGAATTTTTTCTTTTGAAGATCAAGATATTTCAGATAGGTATTTACTTGATTTGTTTACTATATCCTTACCTGGTCACTCTAAAGATGATAAATATTTTGAGGCGCAAGATGTTGCCAGGGCTATTGAATTGTTAGTGCCTGAGAAGAGAGAAAAGCAGTTAGAACTAGCTGATAAGCTAATATTTTCTAACAATAAAGAAGCTGTTAACGCTCTCAAAAGCCCTAAAGTATTTCTAATTGGTCACTCTATTGGGGGAGTAGTTGCTCTAAACTACACCTTTAGAAATCTCAATTTAGTAGAAAAGATAGTGCTAGTGAGTTGTGCTTTTGACTTTGACAACATAGGTATTAATATTACAAGCTTTTTTTGTAATCAGCTTTTATTCCGAGTCAAGCCTAAGTATATTCAGAGCTTTCAACATAAAACTAGCAATATACGTCTAAAAACCCTCTTCAGTATATGCCTAGAGAATCCTGATCGAAAAGCACTTAGGTCTTGTACCAAAATATGTCGTGAATATTCATTTGCTAGTATTTACAAGTTACTAAGTTTGGAAGAGCAGCTGAAATTTTCTAAGATTCCTATTCTTGGTGTTGGCGGCTATAGCGATAGGTTAGTCTCGGCAAGCAGTTTCAAAAAACTCAAGAAATACTTAAACAAACAAGATAAACTCTTATCTACCAAAAAGACTCTGATTCAAGAGCAGCAAACCACTCCACTGAATAATTTTATATACAAGTTATACCCTACCGGACACCATCCAATGGACGATCAAAGATTATGGTTTATTCAAGATGTTAGAGATTTTCTGGCTACTTAATCACATCCAAATGGCTTAGCAATAATTTACAATATTACAAGTTAAAATAGATTAGAATATATGCACCACTCTCAAGAAAATAAAGCAAATACTTCAGAAAGTATAAAAACTAAAGACATACAATCAGCTGACAGAGCTTTAAAAATTTTAATTAACCCCTTGGCAAAAGAGCTTTTGACTGAATTTACAATAGTAGGGCAGTATCCAGATATTGTAGACAGCTTAATAGAAAATAGAGCTGAGCCGGCGTATGCCAACATAAATCAGCAGTTAATAAGCTTTGCAACTAATTGGAATATTTTGCAATATGAAAAAGATCTGTCATCAGCGCAAAGAAAGCACATTATAAGTCATGATCTAAAAATACTCAGCGAAGAGTTGAAAAATATATTTGGTATTGATAAGTTTCGAAGACGTATACTGGACTTCAAAAACAAAATTATGGGCTTTGATCAATCTAAAGCTAACAAGAATACTTCTTTTATCGATCGAATTAAATCGGAAAAAGACTATAATCAATCTGACTGGAATCCAAAGAATGATTTACCCGATTGGGGAGATGAGATTGATGCAGCTCTTTATAGAGAGTTTGATAAAAGAGTTCAAGAGCTTAGGAGACTGCGTTTGAATTCTTTAGAAGAACCTCAAAATACTCAAACACCTTCACAAATCTTGGAAGAAGATGCTAAACCAAATCCTTCTTTGAGTATACCAAAGTTTCTATCTAAAAAGCTACAGTCTCTCAGGAAGAGGGTAGTTAGTGAATTTAGCGAAGACTCAAAACCTCGATCAACATACACTACTCCTAAGTTACATAAGTATGATTTAAACTACGAATTTCCTACTCTAGATCCTATGTATGGGGGATTCCCCGATAGTGAAGAGGTGTATAACCAAGATGTTGAGGAGAATTCTGCGAATCGTAAACCTGTTTACGAAGAAGTAGATGATGATTCTGAACAGGCTCATATAGTTGATCGTCCAATGAGTAACAATGACTACGCAAATTTGTTAAAGGGAGTTAAATAAGAGTAGAAGGAAAAAATTAGACCTATTTGCATAGGTCTTCGTTGTGTGTTATAATGTAGTGTAAACATATACAAAACATGACTAATACTAGCAATCTCAAACAACAAACCATTGAAGCTCTAATAATGGCTGAATCTTTAGAGCAGCTACCTAGTGGCAAATTTATATCTGTGCTCAAACTTAAGCTAAAGGCTGACAAGTTTGTCGAGGGGATAGCCTATATCGCAGAATTTGTGATTAAAGCAATGCTTGAAGTTGTTCCAGAGGATATATCAGAGAGAATGGATACACTTAGCTCAGAAAGCAAACACGATGAACTTGCTAATCTAATTACTATGTTAATTGCTACTAATTCCGACGCGGCTCAAGCTGCTGACAATGGTCTTAATTTTTCTTCCAAAGTAATCGCTAAATTAAATAATATAGAGCTCTCCTAAATTTTATAGCTTAACTACAAACTTAATCTAAACAAATATGAACTCACCAATTCGTGAAAATCCAAACAAACTGGAAACTGAGATTAGAAAAGATTTATTAGGTAGTGGTCTAGAACTTTCGTTAGAAGAAGCAGAGTTACTAAAAAACAACTATACAAATGTTGCTGCCAGGATTGATTTTCAAAAAGGTACGCAGGACCTAATTAGCAAAATTAAGTCAATGTGTGTTGCTGAGAACTCAGGTAAGGGTCTAAATAAAATTTTGTTTAAACTAAAGAATAGCTTTAGCCAAAATTATAAGTCAATCGAAGCTTCTGTAAAGAATTACACCCTAGGCGAGGACCTGATATCCGTCTTTCGCGGTAATAGGGAGAGTTATAGAAGTCAGTTGTCATGCTACGATAGTTACCAAGTTTGTCAGGAGCTAATTCGTGATTTAGCTGCAGATGATCTTAAAAAAATACAAAATACTGACGAATTAAAACTTATTGAACAGGAAATCCTGCAGTTCAAACGTAACTGGATAAACTTTGCTAGAAAAGTAGATTTAGAAGAGAAAAACAGTCAGCAAGTAAATAGTGAGGGCGTTAAAGCTGATCGAACTAATCAAGATGCTGCTAGAAAAGTCAAAGTGGACTATCACCGATCTGGATTAGAAACAAATAATGTCTGGCTAAAGCATGGATCTCGAGTTGTTACTGGTTTAGCAGCAGCAGCAGGCTTCGCTATTGGTGATCTGCCTAACCCTTTTGCTGACGGGAGAGGCGTTCTCTCTGGAACTACTAAAGGCCTTTTTAATTATTACCTGGGAGAAAAGAAGATAGTGGATCAGAAAGAAGAAGAGATTTTAAGAAATAGTCTTAAAGAAGTTGGGGTAAATATAGTGTCAGTACTAAACGGACCAGCGTCACAGGAAGTTTCTCAGGTTCTAGGTATGTTGTCCCTACTAGAGACACTTGTTAATGCAAATGACTTCAAAATACAAAGCGATGTCTATAATTATCTAAATCAGTTTTTAACCAAAACTATAGCAAAGTATTCACATAAGTTTGAAGGTGATGTCGATGATTCGTTGATCAATTTGGGGGTGTTGATGTATCAACTCAAGGGCAAAGTTGAAACCCAAGAGAATCAGATGAGCCCTGATAGTCGTGAAATTAACAATATTTTAGTTGATCAGTGTAACGCCTTAGCTAGAGTTGGGGACAGAATTACTGACGTTGCTAGTAAGCAAAAAAATAAAGAGTTTAGAACTCAAGCTAAAGAAGAAGCTAAAGAAGGTAGGAATGCAAGACTCTTAAAAAATTTAGGGATGACTTTGGGAGCTGTAGCTGGTGGTTGGGGGCTCAGGAAATTAACTAATGGAGTTATCGAAATTATGCAAGATAGTGGTAGCCCGGACATTAGTAATTTAAGCTCCAATGCAGTTAAACAGTCAGAAGATTTATTGAAAAAAGGAGCTAACCCATTTATTCAAGAGTCAATTGAAAAAGGTTCTGATATAGGATTGTATAACGGAAAGCTGACCAATATGGAGTTAGAAAAGATTCTAGACTCTGCGAATCCTAAAATCAACATTAACGAGGCCTTAGACAGTCTTTATAATGATGATAATAACATGGTAGTGGCGCAATCCAGTGCGGATCTTCAGAAAGCTTTTAATATATCGGCTCCCAATAATTCAGATCTGGATACAGCAATGGATAAACTTATTGAAAAAGATTACAACTTACAAGTTGCTGATACCAATAATGCTTTTGGTAAAATCACAAATTTAGCTGATTCAGAGGCTGAGTTGCCTAAGAGTAGTAATTCTGAATTAAAGCTTGGTAATGTTTCTTCTAATAGTATTGATAAAGTATCAGACAAGGTCGAGGTCAGTGTTAACCGATCTTCTACCACTAGCAATATAGCTGAGGCAGTTGGAGAAACCACTAAATCTACAGAGACAGTTGATTACATGACTAATTATCTAGGTCCGTTGGGTGGAGCAGGGAAGTTTAAAACAAACTTCCAAGAAGGTATGGTTGATTGGCTGAAAGGTATACCCGGAGATAATGGTAAAAGTTTGTCAGAGCTTTATTCTGGTTTAGACTACGACCAGATGGGTGATAATATCACAAAATCTTTCGAGAAAGCTTTTAACGAAAATAAAGACGCCTTTAAATACAACGGAGAATCCATTGATAGTTTTGAGGATATTAAAGACTTTAGTAAAATTACCGTAAAAGATAAAGTTGGTGCTGCTAATGTTACTAAAGCTTTGTCAGATGCTGTAGCTGAAGAAATTAAAGGAGGGATACCTACCTGGAATTCAAATTCTGAAACTGTCGACAATTGGATAAATGATGTCATGGGTGGTGAGCATTATGAGCCCCCAAAACCTATAGAAAATAGTACTATTCCCGAAAATCCAGATATGCTTACAAAAGCAAGTCTAGGAGGTATTCCAGGTGCTCTTGTTGGTGCAAGCGCTGGTGGTTTAGTTGGAGGTGTTTCAGGCTATCATAATACTCAAGAAGGTCAAAGCAGAGCTAGAAACTTTGCTAAAGGTGCTGGCTTAGGAATTCTTTCAGGTGCCACTGGAGGAGCTTTTACTGGTGCGAGTTTAGGAGCCGCTGGAATTAATAGTATGAGTGCTGGCCTTTGGGGCATGGTTGGTGGTGCTGGTCTTTCTTATGCTACTCGGAATAAGATCGAAAACAAACAAAGCAAAAGTCCTGAGAAACAAGAAGTTAGTAATTCTTTGCAGAAAATTGCTAGTTTTGCAAATATGATAGAAAATGATATTCAAACTTACGAACAACAAGGAACACCCCCTAATATCGAAGCCCTTAATCATGTATTACAAGATACAAATGAGAATATCGCACTACTTGATCGCTTAGCAGAAGATAGAAATGTAGATCCTGATCAAGTAGCTAGCTACAGAAGACGACTTACTGAAATTAGCCAAAAACTAACTAGCATTAAAGAAATTTTAGAAAATTCTACGAACCAGGAAAATATTGAGAACTCAAATAATCTCAATAATTCCGGTGAATTGGACACAGAAATAAGTTCCAAGTTAAGCGAGGTTAACAATAATTTAGAAAACATGGAGCAAGAGAATGAATTAGAAAAAATTCAAGAAAGTATAAGATATTTAAATTTTGCTGAAGCCGACGTTAATAAATATTTAAATCTAACAAATCATAGTAAGCAAGCTAACCTTGATGAGCTAAAAAAAGAAATAATTAGAGTAAGAAATGTTTTAGCTACTAAGTATATTACTCTTCTGTCTAATAATGATCCAGAGAAAAGTGATGATTCAGATTCAAGTCCTGATCCAGAGCCTAAATCAGAAAAAGAAGAAATAGTACGTGACCTTAATATCCGTATTACCAAACTTAAAGAGCTAATAAATGATAACAGGGGAAAGCCTTTTTTAATTGAAAAAAAAGATAAAATTAAGAATACATTGCTTTATAATAGGAACGAAATTATATCTTTCGAAGAGGATGATAGTATTTCTATTGAGCAAAGAGAGCGTAACTTAGAAAATAAGAAATGGCTCACCAACGAGCTAGTAGATTTTAAGGTGGAATCCGAACTTAAAAAAGTTTTAGATAGTTTAAATGATGATCCTAAAGAGCTTAGCGATAGGGAATTTAATGACAGAATTAAAACTGCTCGGAGCCTACTTTTTGATATTGAGGAATACAAAGATGATATTGTGAATGATGACGAGTATAAAGGTACTTACGATAAGCTTGATGAAGACTATAAATCCATATCTGAGCTTTTGTCCAAGTTTAAAAAGCAAAGATCTGCCTAAATCACTCAAAAGCATGCCAAAATATATAGAAAAACATACAAAAAAAGAAATACTAGTAGAGCTCAGCAAGTTAAAATCGTTTTGGCTAGATGTAAAAGCTGATCATGATTCTCAAGGTGAGTTTAGTCATGCTGTAGCTATGGATTATTTAGGTAGCCTGAAAGATATTTGGGTTTCTAAGCTTACACCCTTTAAAAACACTGATGATTTCCAAGTTAAGGAACTATTTGAAAAGTCAAAGCGGATTTACGCAAAAATGACCATCTTTCTAGAACAATATATTGAACCAGTAACTTTAGACGAAGTTACCAAGATTGAGTCTGATCTTAAGCAGATTATCGAGGATATCCTTAAGTCTCGTAGATCTCAATCTTCACCTCGAAATTTAGAAAAAACTGAACTTAAGAAATACCTTAAGCGAGTCATAGATAGACTAGGTCTAGCTCAAAAAACTCATAATCCTAGTATAACTAATAAAGTCAAAGACGTAGATAAAAAACTTAATCTAATTATTACTAACGACCACCTTTATGTTTGAATATGACGAAAATTACAATAAACCAAAGCAAGTCCCTAAAGGTTTTGATGGTTTTATAGATAGAAAGTTACCCGAACTCAGTAAATCCGGCAAAGAGGTAAAAGAAAAGTACGATGAGGCAAAGCTTCGTGAAGTAATTGAGGATATAGAAGAAAGATGTCCACAAATAAAAACCGATAAATCTGAGATCGATTGTTTCCTATCTTACGATGAGAATCAAATTTATTTCTCACCTGATTATTATCATTCCAGTGATATAAATTACGAAATAGAGCAAGTTTCTGGTAGGTTAGAAGATAGGGCTAATGTTTTGTCTATGGCTATAGTTTTAAACTCTTACGAGGCAGGTAAAAGCTATGAAGTAGATGTGAAAGAAATTGAAAAAACAGCTGAACTAGAGGAGGAGATTGAAATTCTTACATCAGAGCTGAAAATAAAAAAAATTCATACAGATAACCTACGTAGAGATGTTAGAAGCATTAAGGCTACAGATCCTGATACACAAGAGAAGGTAGATTTTCTGGTACAATCTGAACAGGGGTTAAGAGAAATGGAGAATAAAATAAAAAAACTACAATCCAAAGTTAAAGATGTAAAATCTAAAAATCAGAAAGCTCCTGAGCAACGTAAGCAAAAAGTGGATCAATTTGTGGGTGAGTTGGAAGATTTTAAATATGAGCTTAAGTACCTCAATAGTGTTTTGGAGTCTAAAAATGATAAAAAACTTTTAACCAGAATAAAGGTAGTCTTAGGTGTAGACTCAAAGCAAAAGATTCGTGAAGATTCTATAGAATTTCTAAGAAAAAAGATCAGCAGTATTATTAATTCATTAGAGCAAATGGATAAGATTGCATGGGCTGTAGCCGGAATTGACGTAGAAGAAATTACTGAGATAAAAGAGAGAGCTGATACTCAGTTGATCGACAGTAGTGTTGAGAAATTAGAACCTGTACAAGTCGATGATCCGATTACTTTACTTAATGAATTGTTTGAGGACAGTAAAAGATCTTTAAATACTTTAAACTCTAAAAAAAGTCAGTCAGAAAAACCTAGTAAAAAGAATTAAATTTAGAAAACTAATTTACAAAGCTAATTTTGACAAAGGTAGATTTTTATGCTACCTTACGTTAAATTGCATACATTTTAATTATGTATTATACTTAGGATTATAGCACAAACAAAAATGAAAAATATGCCAAAGCTTACTTCGAATGAAAAGAATCGTTTTTTTCAATACTTAAAGGATAAAGGTAGGTTAGACCAATATCAATCAAATTTACCACAATCTGCTAGTAATCAGGTTAATTATTCAGATTTAAACTTACTTTTCGATTTAATGATCGAAGACTTAGTTAGTAAATCTGGTAGGTCAGAAAGTAAAGAAGTTTTTGAAGACTATATTTTCAGTTCGGCATTGGTGGTTATGGAGAAGAGCTTAGATGAGGATCAACAGCAAACTCTTAAACAGGAACTCGATTCTGTAACTACTTCAGATGAGTATCTATCGTTACTTCTCTCATACTTATCAGACTATAAAAACATCGAGCAATATATTACAGGTGTAGCTTTCTCCTATGCTAAGCTAGCTTATAAGCTGAAAGTAGAGCCTAACCCAGAATACTTAGCAATCGTCGAAATCTTAGAACTTATCAATAATTAAGAACCTAATATGAGTTTAGAAACAATTAGAAACACGAATTTATCTTCCTCAGAAAAGAATAATTTTAACCAAGAAGAATTAAATCTGCGTATTAGAGAAGTTCAAGAAAAAGAGCAACAGCAAGAGCTATTTAGTAGATTGACTACTCCAGAGGCGCTTGATGCTGCGGCTAACTTGTCAGCAGGTCCTCACATTAATATGACTGAAGAAACTGAGGCTGGTACCAGTATGTCAGAGTCATTCTATCAAAAAGGCTCCGATGCAGTTAGGAATGTTACGGGATGGGCTCAAAGATTTCTCGGTGATAGACTAAACATTAGAATTCCTGGCATGCTATCAGCCAGAGATATTACCGCAGTATATCGTGATCTGCTGGATCCAAACTCAGGGTTAGTTGTCGATGGTAGTACTGATACGCTAACAACTTCATATGAAGCAATTTCTCAAACTAAAGATAAGTGGTCTTTAGTTAATAATACTTTACATAAAATTTTTGCAATTGTACTTGATAAGTCTAATCCTAAGTCTGCAGAATACCTCAGAGGTATTACCCAAATTGCTGGTGCTAGCTCCAGATCAGGAATATTAGATGAAATTAAAGAGTATGATCAGGCTGGGCATAAGGGTACACCTACAAGTACTGGTCTGGCTAGGTTAGCTAAGGCTCTTACCAAATCTTTTGATACCATAAAAAATCATTATAAGGTTGCTAAAACTGCTCAACAGGTCGGTAAGCTAGATCAATTTTCTAGCACAATAGAAAAAACCCAAGTAGAAGGTGCTGAGGGTACAGGACTTACCAATACTACCGGAGAAATTCGCAGTAATTATAACTTAATTTACACTAAAGATGGTAAAATTAATATCAATCCCAGAGGTCTTTTGAAAGGTGTTAGTGCTTTATTTCAAAGGGCTGCTTCTAATCCAATTACAGCTTGGCTAGGTTTTGCTCCAACTATCGCAACTGGAGCCGCTATGACTCAAGATCGAGAGTTGAGTATAGTCAACCTAGTCCAGAAGGCTATTTCAGAAGGTAAAAGTGAAACTTACGTCTCTCAATTGATCATGAAAGCCATGGAAGAGTCTGTGACTAAGCAAGAAGCTAAGTTCAAAGGAGGGATTGCTAGTAAGCTGAAAAATGTCGCTAAGGAAGCTATATCTTTGACATCACTAGGATCTGTTGCTGTTGACGCTAGTCAGTATGCTAAAGCCTTAGAATTAAAAGAAAAACACTTTTCATGTAAAACCTCGGCTATTATGGAGGCGGCTAAGCTTCAAGCTGAGCTTGAGAATAATGAGGGTCCTGTCAGTGACGAGCAACTTAATCAAGAAATAGAATCATTTACTAAAGACAGTACATTTTTAAGTTTTAAAGGTTTGTTTGAGTTGATTAAGGATCAACCGAAAATGTGGAATACTATAAAAAAAATGGGTATCACTACCGGACAATTATTTCTACAGGGTAGGGTGCTACACTTTTTTGGAAGTACAGCTCTGGAAGTCGCGGATAATGCTCTAGCTAAGCCAACTGGCTCACTATTAGATTCAGCTAATTCGGCTATAGAAGACTCAAGTGGTTATAATGTTGGTCAGCAGATAGAGAAAGGGTTATACGCCACTAAAATAGGTGATGTGTCTTTAGGTGGTGACTTGGCTGTATCTTTACGTAATATTTTTGGTTGGACTTCTCAAGAGAATAAATTAACTGTAGATTTGCAGGGTAAACCAACTGAGGTTCTAGTCTTTTCTACTCACGATGTTGATAAGATAAACGCTAACTTAAACAAAGATTTGTACGTTAACGGTGATATCACCATAGCCACTGCAAAAGGAACAAATTTATCTACAGTAGATTTTGCTAAGATTGGTGATCAGTTATCTAATCAGGCAGTAAGTACTAATCTGAGTTTATCAAAAAACTTAGGTACCAACCAAGTCGAATTCACTACCAATAGTAACGGTGCACGAAACATTTTTAGCGGTGTAGAAACTCACCAAATCTCAGGAAATAATGAACAGTTGTTCACTGGGCAAGGTAATTCTGGGACAGACTTCAAGGACAAGGATGGTAGTTTGTATCTACTATCTGCTACTGGTGACAATAAAATAAACGGAGCTAAGTGGACAAGTGATAGCTTCACTAAACTAACAAGTGTAGATCAATACCAAGCTACCGCTGCTAAGCTTAGTGATATTTTAGAAAGTAGCAAGTCTACAGCAGTCAGTTCTGATGCCAGAGCTAGAAGAATACAAGAAAGGTTAGCTAAGCAAAACGCTTTTCTTAGAAATACAGCAGCCAGCTCACAACTTAATAGAGCAAATCCTGTACCTTTAGCTAGTAATATTACTAGAAGTAATAGCTTGAACAACAATAGTTTCGAGTCTGCTAAGCGCACACCAACTTTTGAACCATCCAGAAGAAATTCTATAAGCAATCTAAATCGTAGATCAAGCAATAATTTCTCACAAAATAATAGAAACTCATTTAGATCGTCAGAGCCTGTAAGGTCTACTACTTTAAACCGCAGCTCACGTTTAAATCCTATAGTACATAGAGACAATATTCCTAGCTACACTCCTAAGCCTAAGCCTACTATTCCAGAATCTAGAAGCACTATTCGGTCAATTAGTCAAAGTAAACCAATTGTAGAAAGCAATAACAGCGATATTTTACAAAAAATTAGCGCGATTAAAGAGCGGAGAGCTGCTGAAAATAGAGGTAGATCTAACCAGCTAAGGCAAATTAATCAAGTACCCAAGAGGGAAGTTTCTAAGCCCAGACCTCAAGCAAATATCCAGCTTAATCAAGCACCTAAGTGGGAAGCCCCAACTTCACTAAAGCGACAGAACAGGCAAATAAACCCTGCTCCTAAATTTGAAGCCCCAAAGCCTTTAGACAGACCTTCAACTATCGCACGTCCTGTCCCTGAGCCCTATAAACCATCTAGTAGTTTGGAGAAATCTACACCTAGAACTGTACGCCATGGTAGACCAAATCTTTCTTTAACAAAAAACAAACCAACTTTAGCTATTGAAAAATTTGGAGACAGATCTTCACGTATACCTGTCGTGGAATATGGAGATCCTATTCCAAGCACAAAGTCTTCACAAACTCTTGAAAGATCAAACAGAGGTTCTGGTAGTTTAGAATCTAGCATTAACAGAAACAGAAGTAGTGAAATTACTAAAGTAAACAGAGTTCAAACTCCCAAAGCTGATCCAAGATTTACTGTAGTTCCTAAAAACAAATTTGATCCAAGTAAATTTAATTTAGAAGCAGGCTATGGGTTTAATAATCAAGGAGATGTCGTCGTCCCTGTTGTCGATGAATCAGCTATCAAACCAGCGTTGTATCCCGCAAATACTCTAAAACCTAACAAGCCTGACCTAGTAGTACCTACAATTAAAAATAAATCAGAATCCCTCGTTGTTCCAACAATAAGTAGTGAACGTAAATCTAATTCTGGTTTAGTAGTTCCAACTAGATCTGAAAGAATACCGTCTACTGTAGTTCCTACGGTTGAAAATAATCAAAACCAAATAAATAGTTCTATACAACAACCCTCAGTTGATAATTCAAGAAGCGCAACTGCAGTCAATAGATCAAGCACACCAATAATACCTGATGCTATTTCTAATCCGTTACTTGCTTATGAGGCAAAATCAAATAGATTATTCAATCGTTCTGATAACAAAGCTGAGCTTACTGGTAAATTTATTGGAGAGTTATCAAATTTAGATAAAAGAAGCTATAAAACATACAGGACAATAGCAATACTTGCTGCTAATGGTCAAGCTTTGCCTACTAATTTGAAAGGTATTAATTTGCCTAAAGGTCTGACTTCAGACTTGCTATATCAGACTTTATCAACTGATCGTAAGCTAGCTAGAGAAATTGCAGACAAAAGTATAACTATCCAAGCTATAGGCTCTTTCAAAGTAAACCAAAATTCTAAAACCTCAGCGCTAGTTTTACCACTACCAGGTATGGTACTAGGTTCGGCAGAAGGGAAAGAATCGACTAGAGTTTTTGTAGCTGGTAAATCTGCCATGGCGACAAATGATATAGGATACGATATTGTTAATGATCAAAACTATCAACCTGTGTCAAATTCTCAAGCATCATTTGAGCCTCAAGTTATCCAAAAAGATGGTAAGATAACTGTAACTTATCCTGGAAATAGAGTTAAAATTGAGAATACAGATCAAGAATTTACCCTTGTTACGAATGATAAGAGTTATAAGATTGATGATCCTAGAATTATAAGGCAAATTCAGAGTGGAAAAGCTGTCTCTCAAAGAGAAGTTCTAGACTATATAGCTAAAACTGATCCTCAAAATAGCTTAGTTAAAAACTCAATAGATATCAAACAGGCTTCTTCTGATTTGACTATAACTGATAAAAATGGGAAAAAACGTGACTTAGTTGATTTGTTGGCAAAAAATAGTAGTTCATTCTTTACAACTGAAAACCCAGATGGCTCAAGTTTTCAGAACCCTGCGGTTAGTAAGGATGTTGTCAATAAGGAAGATGGTGGTTTGCTACTTTACTTATTGAGTCCGAAAAGTAATTTATCGAATGCTAAGAAAGCTGCACTCTTAAGAGAAGTGCAGAATTCCTCTTATGTTGTTGAAAAACTTGTTAGAGGTACTGCTACCCCTAGAGAGAAATATTTGTATGGTGGTCGTAAATTCCTAGAAGAAATTAATTCTCCACTACTAAATAGTGGAAATGTATATGAAAATGAAGTAGTTGCAGACATGAGCAAGACTAGCTTTGATGCTATTGACCCTATTATAGAAAACTCTAAGCAGGCTTTGGTAGATGCTTATAAATCAGTTACTAAGAAATACGATAGATATCTAGTGGGCTCCGGTAAAAGAATATTACAGCCTGAAAAGTCTTCTTCAAATGAGCTTATTAAAGCTTTAGGTGATATTGAAGCGCACTTGGAGCGTAAAGGAATTAGAGCTGATGAATTTAGATCGCGAAAAAATAAAAATAGCGTCGAGTATAACACTAGAAAAGATGAAATTGCTACTATTCAATCGTTGCTGGGTCAAAAACCTGAGTCTATAACTGAAAGTAAAAAAGAAGGTGTTTCTTTAGGTTTAAGCGGTCTATCTTTTGAGTCTAACTATGGTTTCGACTACAGAAATCAAAATGTAATATCCGACAATGATACTCAAAGTGTTCGAACAGCTTTAGAAAATAATCCTGATCTTAAGAAAGTTACAAATAGTGTGACCTTTGCCGGTCCAATTCCAATTCCAGGTGTTTATTTAGATCCCTTAAAGACTAAAATTGCCACTGGTGCTTTATCACAGTTCTTACCCGCTGGAGGTATTTATTCACAAAAGCGTACAGCTACTTTCAGTGAGATGAATTTCACACCTCAACAGCTTAATTTAGCAAGGCAACAAACTGAAGCCACAATAAACATCTTATCTGATAAACAAATCAATGCTAGATATGCTCAGTTGCTTGCCGGATCAGGTAATAATGGTATGACACCTAAAGAAGCTTTGATGAGTTCGATACCTACTAAAGAGTTAAATGGTAAATACTACGCTGGTAATCAAGTCTTCAGTTCAGCTACTGAAAGAAATCAGTTTTTAGATAGGGTTTGGAGTGCTAGACAATCTCTAGTTACTATGGAAGCTAGTCAGTTGAACGGTAAGGGAAGAACCAGCACAAGTGTGGATCTATTTAGAAATCCTGAATTCAGTGCTTTGCAAGTTACTGAAGGTTCTCAGACTGCCACCAAGGGTGATTTTGAGCAAATGGTGAGAAGCAGTAATGTACGAAACGCCAACGTTCTGGCTAAGAAATTTGAGGACAGTTTTAATGCAGTCAATAGCAATAAGAAAATGGATCTGCCAGTTGGTCAGAAGCAAACTTTAACACCCGCTGAATTTGCAAGGCAAGTTGGGCATTATCCAGCTGGTGCAGGTGTATTCGGTGATGGAAAAGGTAACTTGAAGACAGAATACTTTGTTGGTACTAAACCTGGTGATAAGATTCTGATAGATCCAGCTGATCTAGCTAAGGCTAGAACTGGTCAAATTGACTCAGTATGGGCGAAGATAGTTAGATGTGATAACTTACTCAAAATCCCAATTTATAAACCGCAAGAGTTTACTATATCTCAAGGAGCTGAATTTACTAGAAGCAGTACAAATACTCTTCAGGAAGATATATATGCATCTCAAACAACTGAGGAAACTAAATGGAACTTGGCTGCATTCTTAAAATTACCTAGACCAAGTCCTGAGCAAAGTCAGCCAGAACCACAGCCTGAGCAGAGAGTCGAGATTGAGAGTGGAGGTGCAGCGCCCGAAGCTCCTGCAGCTAGTACCCCTGGAGGAGATATTCCTAGTCCAGAACCAGTTACCCCAATTGAGCCTGTAACTCCTGGTGCTGGTACTCCAACAACACCTGGATCAACTCCCGGAAATATAGACTTGCCAACGCCTAAGACTATACCGCAAAATTTAAATATAAATGAAGCTGTCGGTAATCCAGTAACTGCTCCAGCTTCTACTCCAGTAAATCTGAACATACCTACTGCACCGAAGGTTCCTACTACAAACCTAGGTACAGGTATTGGTAATCCAGTAACTACTCCAGCTTCTACCCCTGTATTTAAAACTATACCCAACGCTCCTGTGGCACCAGTTGCGCCAACGCCTATAGTAAAGCCAGTACCTTTGCCTAAGGTGAAACCACCACTAGATATTACTGGAGGTGCTGGAGGAGCAATGAAGCTACCCACAAACCCAAAATAGGATAAATTGACCTAAGCTTATTAATATGCTATATTAAGGAATAACAAAACAATATGACTAAATTCTTAAATCAACTTTCTAATCAGTTAAAAGCTCTAGCGATATTTGTAGCTTTGGCTAGCATTTTTACTTTTTCTGTACCAGCTCACGCGGCTACTACCATACCTTCTGAATCGCCTGATTTCAAGATCGACTTAACAGCCTGTCTAGAAATTTATAACTTTGCTACTAAAGTAGCTGATATAGCTAATGGACTTACTACTACAAAGCCCTATGATGACAAAGGTTGTGTACGCCAACCTGACTTGTTTGTGAATGGGGTTCAGCAAAAGTCCAACTACTGCGACTTTGAAATTGCTGTAGATTCTAACAAGAACCCAAGACAGGATTTTTGTAACTTAGATATGCCAGTGGTAGGTATTCAGTCCCAAAATCTAAATGTCTATAATGTAGATGGAACTATCAAGACTTCAGAAGCTTCAGTTGATAGGTCTAGTGATAGAGATTTAAACGATATCTTTACTGATAATTACAAGTGTCGAATTTATAAGAGCTTAGGCTCTAACTGTCTGAACGGTGAAGGTATTCCTAGATGGTTTAGTACTGGTGAAGATAAATTACTTACCAACACTGACGGAAGTCTTAAGTATTTGGGGGGACGATGCTCGATCGAAAATGGTAATATCTCAGTAAGAACTTCTATCAACGGTCTAGATACGTATGACCCTGCTGACTACAATATTGATGTTAATGATCCAATTAATGCTTGTGCCTTTCCGGGATCAAATACAGTTCAAGATAGAAGCTTGAGAGCTTACCAGTTTGTTTATGTAGTTAAGTATCCTACCACCGATGAGTGCAAAACCTTATTTGGCTATGTAGATGCTAATGTCAGTGAGTGTCTGACTTTCTTTAGAGATAAATACGGTAAAGCTCTGACTGGTAACGGAAGTGCCGACTCTTCCATGTTTGTGCATACTCACACTTTTTATGCTAGTTGGGATGATGGAGCGGCTTCAGCTGCCACCGCTGATGGGTCTAAGATTATTTCCTTTAATTTCTTAGGTTGGGAGAATCCTGATGTCTTTAGAGCTAGAGCAAATGCCACCGATGCAATTTCTAGATCTTACGACGGCTACTCTACTTACGTCTTTTAATAAAAAAATCTATATGTTCAAATAATTCTCGGGTTTTGACCCGGGTTTATTTTTTGTAATTTGATTGACATATTTGGTCATATGTAGCAATTTGGACTTATTAATATGCCATTAAAAATATATGCTAGGATCGTTCCTTCAGAGGAAGATTTAGCTTGGAATAAATTTATAAATGAGTGTAGATGGGGTGATATTTTGCAATTTAGCCAATGGGGTAGTATAAAAGCTAATGAGGGCTGGAGTAGCCTGAAGGTAGGAGTGTTTGCAGCAGATACAGGGTCGAAAGTAGAAGGTAGTGAACAACTTATACTAGCTGGTCAGATACTGTACAAAAAGGCTACTTTTTTAGGTAACTATGCTTATATGCCTCATGGTCCTGTTTTTGATAACCATGAGTCTTTAGAAAATGGTTTGCCTGTTTTAAGTGAGTTTGTATCTAAGCTTGCTAAGGAATATAACTTTTTTTGCTTAGAAGTAGAACCTAAGATTGGTTTTCTATCAGCAAATAACCAAAACCAAATTGAAAGTCAGGGAGGCAAAAATTTAGAACATTTTTTTACCGGGGATCTACTAAAAGTCTTTAAGAATAATGGTTTTATTCAGACTGGTCGAAATATGCAACCAAAGCATAAACTATACTACGATTTAGGTTTAGGTGAAGATGAGTTGATTCAGCAATGTCAAAAAAATACTAGGTATAATATTAGATTAGCTAAAAAAAAAGGGGTGCAAGTGATCGAATATACTCCAGATTCCCCTGAGATCAAATCTAAAGTAGCTGAGTTCTATGATCTGATGTTAATAACTCAAAAAAGAGCCAAAGGTTATCCCATCAGACCTTTTAAAAGTTTTTTAACTATGTTTGAAGCTTTCAAAGGAACTAATAACTTGTCTTTGTTTGAAGCAATGTACGATGGTCAAACAATAGCAATGAACATTTCGCAACGGACAAAATGGTGGTCTTCATCTTTTTATGCCGCTTCAAATCGTCTTCACTCTAAAGTAAAGTCAATGTATTTATTACGTTGGGAGTCTATTCTAGCAGCAAAAAGTTCTGGCTCAAAGAGTTACGATTTTTGGGGTATCATTCCCAACTCTAGTCAGCACTCAGGTTATTCTGATCATAAACTAAGCTTTGGAGGCTATCGAGTAGAGACTTATGGATTGTTGGCTCTACCCTTTAATAAATTATACTTTATGATTTGGAACCAGGGTATTTGGTTTAGAACCAGAATAGTAGATAGGTTTAGAAAATTAATTTGGAAAGTAGCTGATTAAAAGTTATACGAAGTCATTAGCAATTTAATATGTATACTTATTCACTAGCCAAACAAAAAATAGCTCAATTGTTCAATAGACCGAATCTGCGTGCGGTTTTTATAATTACTTTTTTTGCTTTCGTATCTAGAGCTTTAGGAATGTTAAGGCAAATTCTAGTCTATAATAGAATGGATAAAGTATCTTCTGATCTGCTTATTGCTGCAGATAAAATTCCAGCTAATATTGCCCAATTATTAATTACAGGAGCTATAATCAGCTCAGTTTTACCAGTAGCTAGCAGGCTAGAAACTGTCACTAGCGACAACAAAGAAGTCTCAAAGTATTTGAACTTAATGCTACTTGGGTTGCTTGCAGTTATTTTTGTTATAAACTTGAATGTACTAATTTTTACGCCTCAGATTCTTAGCTTACCATTCGTTACAAGTAAACCAGTATTAGATAGTTTTAAAAATGCTGGTGTTCTAAATGATTATTTTGCTGTAACCAGAATTTTATTAATCGGTCCGCTATTATTTGCGATGCAGGCTATCTTGAATGTATATCTCTTTCTGAAGAAAAAGTTTTTTGTTTTTGCCGGGGCAGGTGTAATTTATAATATAGGTTATATTGGCGGTATACTCTTAACTTCGAGAAATGGTTATTTTACTACCGCATGGGGGGCAGTTGTAGGAATTTTATTAACTACATCTATTTATTTTATAGAAGCTAGAAGCTGTGGTTTTATGAGCCCTAGAGTCTTAATTACTGGTGGTCTTAATTGGGTTAAATCTTTAAAACAGAGCTTTAATAAGTACAGAAAAGATATTATTCAGACTTGGAAGGTTTTTTTACCTAGAATATTTATCCTAGATAGCGTTATTTCAGCAAATTTGTTAATTACTCCGATTGCTCAGAATAGTGGTCAAATTACGGCAGTTGATATTGCTCTTTCTATTCAAGGGGCATTTTATATTATAATTTCTTCTTTAAGCACAGTAATTTTTCCTGATTTAGCTAAATTACTCAACGAACAACACGATAAATTTTGGTCTGCTTTAGCTCAATATACCAAAAAAGCTGTTATGGTTAGCTTAGTAGTCACGCTTTTGACTATAATAGGAGCACCCTTGATAATGTATATTTTTGGTTTGTTTGGTAAGGGTCAAGATAATGAGTCTTATATTATAATGGTTGCTCAAACTGCTTCAGTAGGAATTGTTTTTCGGGCTTTCCGAGAAATTGTTAGTAAATATTTTTATGTTAAAGAACATTTATGGCAGCCTGCCTTGCTTTCTATGGGTGGTATTCTAGGGCAAGTCATTTCCACATACGTTTTGTTTAGATTAGGCGTAGATTCAGGTATCAACGTAGCAGTGACTTTAATAATTAATAATATTACCTGGTCTTGTATAGCTTGTTATCTGGTCTGGAATGAATGGAAGCTACATTTATCTCAAAAATAAGTTATACGAAGTCAAAAAATTTTAGATCTAAAATTGCCAAGAATAAAATATTAAGTAAGATATTTATCAATGAGCAATATATGGCAAGATATTAAAGACAGGGTCTCGGTTGATGAGGTAATCCAAGATTATATTCCTATAATATCGCAAGGAGGTTCATATAAGGCGTTATGCCCATTTCATAACGAGAAAACACCTTCTTTAGTAATTAGCCCAGATAAAGGTATTTGGCATTGCTTTGGCTGCGGAGCTGGGGGTGATATTTTTGCCTTTGTATCTGATATCGAAAATATCACAAAGAAAGAGGCTCTGACTAAATTAGCCAAAAAAGCTGGTATAAAGCTAGAATCACAACACAATAATCTCGAAGAAAAAGAAGCTAAAGCTCAATCAGTTAACAGCTTTGAGTCTGGTTTAAAGCTATTAGAATGGTCTAGTGACATATACCATAAAATTTTACTAAAAGTAACACAGGATCGTAAAAATCCTATCACACAATATTGTCTTAACAGGGGTTTGACTCAAGAAATTATTCAAAAGTTTAAACTTGGCTACGCACCCAAGAATAACCTTGTAACAGAGTTGGTTAGGAAATATAATATTGACTACCAGACGATGCAGGCTATAGGTGTGCTAAAATTAAAAAGTAGTCTTGATCAAGCCAAGGTAAAGCAAATTGAGCTTTCAATGCTATCAGACAAATTTGTGGACAGACTGGTTATTCCTATCTTTGATAAGCAGTCTAGGATAATTGGTTTTACTGCTAGAGTTTTACCTTATGATAATATTGAACGCCCAAAATATTTGAACTCCCCTCAGACAGACTGGTTTAATAAGAGTAACATTTGGTACGGTTGGAGTCAGTCAAGGCCTCAGATTATTCAGAATAAAAAAGCTCTTATTGTAGAGGGTAATATGGATGTAGTTAGTAGTTTTAGACACGGTTTTGATTTTACTCTAGCGAGTCAAGGTACGTCTTTCACTGAAAATCAACTAAAACTGTTAAAAAATCTTACCAGAGTTGTGTGGTTAGCTTTTGATAATGACGAAGCAGGCAAACTTTCTTCAGATAAGTTCTTTAAATCTGCTAGCTTACTTGAAATAGAAGTGAATAAGGTAGTAATTCCTAAGGAATATAAAGATTTGGACGAATATCTCAACTCAGAAAAACCCACTCAGCTCAATGTAATTCCTTATTTAGATTGGGTGCTGCAAAGTAAATCTAGCTTAATTAGAAGTTCTGATAGTCAGGTTCAAAAAGAAAATATATTAAAATTACTTGATTTAATTAGCACTGTGAGTCCAATTAGTAGAGAACAATATCTAAAAAAACTGTCAGCTTTATCAAAAATTAGTATAGCAACTCTGCAAAGCCTGCTTAAGCCTGTAGCTACTGGAACGGGTAAGACAGAAGGTCTAGGTTTGGGTGAACAAGAAGACTTAGTAAATTTAGAACAACTAGCTTATAATAATTTACAAAACTTTATTTCTGGTGTCACCGCTTACTTTCCGACTAAAACACCTTTAGTTTGGGATTGTTATACCTTACTCAACCAAATACTACCGCAGTTATCTAAATTTCGAGACATGGATGACTTCCTCAAAAGCAATCAAGATATATTCGATCTAATCTCCTCTCAAAAACAAGAACTATCAGAACTGAGCGTCTTAGAAGTGATATGGAAATCTTTAATTCACTATCTAGACAACCATCTAAGTAGCTTTATACTAGACTCTAATCTGAAAGCTATTTATCTTAAACTCAAAGGAATTAATTTCCTTAACTATTCCTAAGCTTTATAGCTTGACAATAAATGTTTACTTAGTAGATAATAATTATTATTTATGGCTATTCAAAAAATTCAACGAAATAACTTTGGAGTCGATCATCACTTGTTTCCTGTATCAAACCTGAATGCAATGCAACAGGAATCCTATCAGCTTTTTTGGAAGAAGGAGCTTAGTAAAATCCTACAAGAATTTAGCCCAATTGTTGATACCAGTGGGGGTAGGTGGCAAATTAGCCTAGGTCCTGATTTTTATTTGGAAGCTGATCCTAGTAAAGATGAATACAAACCTTTGTTGGAAAGCTCTACTTACTCTGCCCCATTATATATTAATGTCACAGTAGAGAATTTGGTCACTAAGGAGAAAAAAAATCAGAGAGTTTTTGTTGGTAATGTGCCTTTAATGACAAGGAAAGGTAACTTTATTATTAACGGAGTCCAAAAAATAGTAGTTAGCCAGCTTGTTAAGTCACCAGGTTTGTTATACATGAGAGATATTGATAAAGGTAATTTTGTCTATACTGCGAGGATTATACCGAGTAGAGGTATCTGGGTTGATTTAGAGATAGGTTCTGATAATGTAATTTATGCTAGAATCGATAGAAAAAAGAAGTTTCCAGCTACTCAGCTTTTAAAACTCTTCGGTACTAGTAAAGAGCAAGACATTATTAACTTGTTTAAAGACGTAGATGTAGATGAGAAGGTAAGTTATATCCAATCTACCTTAGAGAAAGATTCAGCTTTTGGGGTAGAAGATGCAGTTAATTCAATCTATAAAAAGATTAGACCAGGTGATATAGTATCTATTGAACAAGGTAGAAAATACATCTTGTCTTTGTTTGAAGATGGTGGTAAATATGATTTCGGGTCAGTCGGCAGATATAAGTTTGATCACCGCTTGCAATATGAGTCTAAGCCGGAAGAAGGTGCGGAGTACAAAAAAACTCTATCTGTAGGAGAAGTGACTGCAGCAATTAAAGAGTTGATCAGAATGGCTGTTGAGAGAGAAGAGCCAGATAATATTGATTCTTTGAGTAATAGAAGAGTTAGAGGTGTAGGTGAATGGTTAGGTAATACTTTTAAGGCAGGTTTGAGTAGGGTTGTCAGAAATACTAAAGACAAAATGACTTTGAATGAAGATCAGAATTTTACGCCTGCTCAACTAGTAAATATGCGACCTTTGGCGGCAATGGTTGAAGATTTTTTTAATACTTCTCAGCTATCTAGGTTTATGGATCAAACTAACTTGCTATCTGAGATGGATCAGAGGCAGTTCATGACCTGTGCAGGTCCAGGAGGTTTAACTAGAGAGAGAGCAGGATTCGAGGTTAGAGACGTACAACCTAGTTATTATGGTAGAATTTGTCCTGTAAATACGCCTGAAGGTCCTGCCTTTGGACTTAATCTTCATGCAGCTATCTACTCGAAAGTAAATAAAATGGGTTTTTTGGAAACGCCTTATTTGAAGATAAAGCATTCCTTGCCAGTGTCTGATAAGAGTTTAATCTCTAGAGTGATTCAAGAAGATATAATGGTAGCTGGTAAAAGAAAATTCAAAGCTGGGCAGTTAGTGACTGAGGATGTTTGGGAACAGTTAAATGAAATTGATCAGAACAAGGTTATTAAAGTTAAGACTCACGTCTCTCAAGAGGTTGTGTGGCTTAGTAGCGAGGAGGAATCAAGATACATTATTGCGGAGAATGTAAGTGAAAAAGATGAGCTTGGACATTTTCTTTATGAAGCGATTGGGGCTCGAAAAGAAGGTAATCCTGTACAAGTAAATGTAGAAGAGGTGGAATATATGGATGTTGCTTCAAACCAAATTTTTAGCTTATCAACCTGTATGGTTCCATTTGTGGCTCAGACGGATGGTTCACGTGTGCTTATGGGTACTAATCAGCAAGGTCAAGCTCTACCTTTGGTTAAGCCTGAGCAGCCCATAGTAGCCACTGGATTCGAAAAGATAGCTGCTGATTATAGTGGGTACATGTTTACATCTGAATGTGATGGTACTGTGTTGAAAGCAGATGGAGCTGAAGTAATAGTCTCTGATGATAAAACAAAAGAGAAATTTTATTATAAACCTCTTAAATTTTTACCATCCAACGGTCACTCAACAATTAATCAAAGAGTTAGAGTACATCCAGGTGAGAAAGTAAAGAAAGGAGATGTTTTGGTAGAAGGTTTTGGCATACACAATGGTGAATTCGCTATTGGACAAAATGTTAGAGTAGCCTTTTTGCCATTTAAGGGTTATAATTTCGAAGATGCTATTGTATTATCAGAGAAGCTTGTACAGAAAGATAAATTTACTTCGACGCATATCTACGAGCTAGTTTGTGATGTTCACGAGACCAGATTAGGTAACGAAGAAATTACTAGAGACATACCCAATGTAGCAACTGATAAATTAAGAAAACTAGACAAGGATGGCATCATTCATTTAGGAGCATATGTTGACTCCGGAGACATTTTGGTAGGTAAGATAACTCCAAAAGGTGAGGTAGATCTATCTCCTGAAGATAAACTTATCAGAGTTCTTTTCGGTGAGTATTCAAGAGATGTAAAGGATAGTTCTTTATATCTAGAGCATGGTCTTAATGGTAAGGTTATTTCGATAAGAACTTTCAGTAGAGCAAATGGAGACACTCTACCTAATGACGTTTTACAGAGAGTTCATATCTGGTTAGCTACTACCAGAAAGATTAAGTTAGGTGATAAAATGGCTGGAAGGCATGGAAACAAAGGTGTAGTATCAGTCGTTCTGCCTGTGGCTGACATGCCATATACAGCGGATGGCGTACCTGTGGATGTAATACTAAACCCGCTAGGTGTTATTGGTCGAATGAACTTGGGTCAGTTACTTGAGACTCACCTTGGTCTTGTATGTAATAAGCAAAATTTGAAGGCAATTACGCAACCTTTAAATGAAATCCCAGCTGAAACCATAAAGCAAGAGTTAGTGCAATCAGGCTATAGTGAAGACGGTAAAGTTGATTTATGGGATGGAGAAACTGGTGAAAAGTATGATAGACCTGTGGTAGTAGGGTATCTATATTTAAACAAGCTTCACCATCTGGTTGATGATAAAATTCATACTAGATCTACTGGACCTTATTCCCTTGTTACTCAGCAGCCTCTAGGTGGTAGAAGTCATTCCGGAGGTCAGAGATTTGGTGAAATGGAGGTGTGGGCTTTAGAGGCTTATGGTGCTGCTCACGCTTTACAAGAAATGCTGACGATCAAATCGGATGACGTGAAAGGTAGAGATGCAGCCTTTGAAGCTATAGTTAGAGAAAAACCAATCATGAGTCCAAATCTGCCAAGCTCCTTTATAGTGTTAGCTAACGAGTTAACTTCACTAGGAATTAAGGTTAATGCCCAAGTTACAGAAACAGCTGATCAGTATGATAGACATGTTGACGAGAGTTTGGCGCTGTCAGTGGATGAAGGTAATTTAGATAGATAGCTTTAATAAACATACTTATGTCATTTAAGGAAGTTAGAAGTAGAATATTCAAAAGATGGTGGGTTATTTTAACAACTACTATACTTTTTGTTTTATTATTCTACCCTTGGGCTAGCTCTGTCTCCTATCAATCAAGTATTGGCTTAGGAATGAGTTTTAGTAGTGAGTCTTTTGATACCGACTCCGGTTTGGCTTATGTGGAAGTACTTGAAAGCTTTAGTAGCTTTTTGGAAGGCAGGTTCAAATCCGTTGAAGTTCAAAGTATGGTAGCTTATTCGGCAGGACTTATACAAACAAGTTATGATAATAAAGCCCCTTTCTATAGTGTTGTAGGGGTCGGTGCTGGATTCATTAATATAAACTTTGATAATTCTGATTCAATAGAGCAGGCTAACGACTTTTTATATGGGGTTAAACTTGCCTACAGCAGTATTGTTGATGAATGGAATAATGCTAGACTTGATGAATATAAAGTTATTAAGATGGATAAATTCAATGAAGTTGTTGTAGAAAGTGAGAAGCCTTTACAATTTCAATTGCTTCCAGTGGTTGTAGGCTGGTTACTCGGAGTAGTAATAGCTTTGATATTGCCTTTTAAGCAAAGTGTAGTAAGTTCCTAAAATTATATGCTAGTTATCCTACTGATTGCTATTAATGTCGTAGTTTTTGTTATCCCTTATGTAATTAATTTTGGTGGTAGGTATGGAAATAGCTTTCTAAACTTTGTGAGTCTTGGTTGGAAAAGTAACCCACAAATTGCAGATGGCGAGCTATATAGATTACTAACCTCTAACTTTTTACATGGTAGTGTAACTCATTTGGTTCTAAACATGTTAGCCTTGTATAATCTTGGCTTTAGTGTACTCAGAGTGTATGGTGGTAATAACCTCTTATTTATATTAACTTATATATTCTCAAGTATCTGCGGATCAATTTTTTCTTTCATTTTCAATCCTCAGAATCCTAGTCTAGGTGCTAGCGGGGCAATTATGGGTCTTATAGGTTCTTTAATGTCGTACGCCATTATTTACAGAAACGGAGCTTTGTTTCAAGACATAGTAATCAATTTAGTAATCATAGGTGTGATAGGTGTCACTGTTTCAAGGATAGATAATTTTGGTCATATTGGTGGGTTTCTGTGCGGCTTTGTGATGTACTTTGTTCTTCATTATCTAAATTTTATTTCGTAATATAATTCCAAAAAATAGCTATGCACATCATTCCGGATAAGTTAAACCAATCTATTAATGAAAAGGTAAAATTGGGTGGTTTTGTTCATACTGTTAGAGATCATGGGAGTCTGATTTTTATTGATTTGCGAAGTGAATTAAATTTGTTGCAGTGTGTCATAAGTAGTGAAAAAGATGATAAGTTATTCGCTGTTGCTCAGACAATAAAGCCTGAATGCGTTCTAGAGCTTTTTGGTAAGATACAGTTACGAAGTCAAGAAACAGTTAATAATAGCTTGTCTACTGGTATGATAGAACTATCTGTAGAAAATTTGACTATAGTCTCACAGCCTAAAACTTTGCCTTTTGATGTTCAGGCTACTGACAGCTTAGCCAATGAAGAAATTAGGTTAAAATATAGATATCTAGACTTAAGGAGAGAGAAGTTAAAGAAATTACTTATAAAGAAGCATAAGCTTGTATTAGCACTACGTAACTGGTTTGATACAGAAGGATTTGTCGAGGTGCAAACACCTATATTAGCCAACTCTTCACCAGAAGGAGCTAGAGACTATCTGATTCCGTCTAGGTTGCATCCTGGTATGTTCTACGCTCTTCCACAAGCTCCGCAACAGTTTAAACAACTATTGATGGTAGGAGGATTTAATAAATATTTTCAGATTGCTCCTTGTTTTAGAGATGAAGATCCTAGATCGGATAGGCATCCCGGTGACTTCTACCAAATTGATGCCGAAATTGCTTGGGCGGATGAAGAGCAAGCATTTGAGATTTGTGAGAAAATGGTGCGGGAGGTTGTAGCTAACTTTACCTCAAAAAGTATCTCTTCTAAAAAATTTCGTAGACTTAGTTATCTAGAAGCAATGAATAAGTACGGCTCAGACAAGCCAGATATGAGATATGACTTAGCTTGGCAAGACGCTAAGCAGGTTTTTACTAATAGCTCGTTTAAAGCTTTTGCTGATCTCTGTTCTGATAATGATTCACGAGTGCAAGCTTTAGTTTTGAAAAATAAAGTAGATAAGCTTTCGCGATCAGATCTAGATAGAATACAATCCATAGGTAGACAAAACGGTTTACCAGGAATAGCTTATATCCAGTATTATGAGCAGGAAGTTAAAAGCCCAATTTTTAAGTTCTTTGAAAGTGCAGCTGAATCCAAAAAAGTAGAAATCCAAAAATACTTTGAAGCTCAGCCGGGTGATGTAATTCTGTTTATTGCTAATAAGGATAAAAAAGTAGTATGGAAAGCTCAGGATCAAATTAGACAGTTTCTAGCTAAGCATTTTGATCTTATAGATCATGGTAACCTGGAGTTTGTGTGGGTAAACGACTTTCCTTTCTATGAAAAAGACGAAAAGACAGGCGAACTAGACTTCACTCATAATCCTTTTGGAGCTTGGCAAGGTGGTCAAGACTCACTTAAGAGTGCGCTTAAGAATAATAGTTTAAGTGATCTTAAAGCTATACAATATGATTTGACTTTAAATGGCTTTGAAATCTTAAGTGGTGGAGTCCGCAACCAAGATCCTGAAGCTCTTTTAGCAGCCTTCGCTGCCGTAGGCTATTCTGAAAGTGAAGTGAGAGCAAAATTCGGTCACATGCTTCAAGCCTATGAATATGGATCGCCTAAGCATGCTGGTTTTGCTTGGGGTTTAGACAGGCTATTTATGATTCTTGAAGATGAATATAATATTAGAGAGGTTATCGCTTTTCCAAAAAATGGATCCGGTATGGATACTATGGTAAATAGCCCTAGCGAAGTAAGTCAAAGACAGTTAAAAGAATTGCATATAAACAAAAAAGCCTAGCGATTGGCTAGACTAAATCAGTTATTTGTTTACCTATTAAAAGTATTAGTAGTAAAAGTTGAAAGTGTAAATCGATACAATGGAGGCAACGACCGGAATTGAACCGGTGTACAAGGTTTTGCAGACCTCTGCCTAACCACTCGGCCACGTCGCCATTATTAATGATAAAATTACTAAATCACTTTATAGCTCAACTATTGACAGTCAATAGAAATAGTAGTTTTATATAGTGTAAGTTTCAAGATTTAGTCAAGAATTGTGCTTCTCAAAAATTTAAAAATTAATGATAATCAATTATTTATACCATCTATACTTTTGTTGGGCAGTTTTTTTACTTATCAGATATCAATCTTGAGTTTTAAGAATCAAAATGAATCTTATACCTACCTGCTAGCTTTTTCTTTAGTAGTTTTTGCAGTAAAGTCTTTTATAATATCTTTTGCTGGTCTCGAGAAGTATAAGCACTTATATAAATGGGCTTTATTTTTATTTAATCTTGGATTATTTCTCGTCGAGTCATGGTTGGTTTGGATAGCTTTGAACGAACTTACCCTAAACTCTTACCCTCAGTACACTTTAGGAGCCTTGTTACTAGCAAATGTAGGCTTCTATTTGCAAGCTTACATAGCGCGTGTTAAAAAAATGTTATGGATATGTATAAGTAGTTTTATTATCTATGTAATTATATTCGTACTATTGTTTACCAAGGCCTTTGATTACTTTATAGGAAATAGCTTACTCCTAATAGTTTTTCAACAAACTATTTCTTATATTGCTTTAGGAATGGAACTGGTGATGTTATTCCTAGTCTCTAGATTTTTTATAGGCAATAGTGACTATTAATTTTTAATTGCTTGTATATATTTGCTATAAGTGGTATAATTTTTGGCAAATAAAAAAATATGGATAATTTTTCGCAAAAATCAGAGACAAACACTATAATTTATATACTTTTAGCGACTTCTCTAGTTATTATGTTAGGTTTTATAATTGCTCCGTCTTTTATAAATACTTCATTTGATTATAATTTAGAGGCTCAACAAGTGATTACTGAAGATAAGGCGGAAGAAGAGCTTAATGATCAAATAAAAACCATGGAAGACTCTCAAACGTTAGAATCAGACGACAGCTCTTCAATGGAGAGTAACAAAGTAGATCCTGAAGTAGAAAACAAGCCAGAATCTCCAGTAGAGCCTATTCAGCCTATTGAAGATGAGGGCTGGGAAGAAGTTCCACCCGAAGAACTAATAGATGAAGATGGAGCAGTAGGGTAAGCCTCATAGGTCAAATAAAAATTTTTGACAATATAGTTTATTTGTGCAAAAGTATGGTTGTTCCTTACTCAACATAATGTATAATGGATAATTTAGATAAGGTTGGATTAACTTTAAGTCAAGTCCAAGAAGTTACCGATCTTCTGAAAGTAGCACGGCCTGAAACAATACTCAGCGAAGAATCTGTCGAGATCTGTAAAAACAAAGCTGAAACAGAGTTCAAATTAAAGCACGGGTATAATCCCCACAGCTATACTAGTGTCGAGTCTTACAGAGAGAATTGTCTCGTATTAGCAACCTTTGTTGCTATAGTATCATCAACAATTATAACCTTAGGGTTTATAAGAGATGCTAAAGCCTTTATTGCTACAGCTGTTACATCTGGGAGTACAGTAATCGCTTTAGGGGAGAAAAAGCTGAAAAATGATCGTAAACAATACGATAAAAATCTCGAAAAAATACTTGTAACTCAAATACTTCAAGAGAATAAGCAAGAGGAACATTAAAACTCTTAATTGATCTTATTTTCAAATAAATATAATAGCAAGTTGAGCTAATAGATCCGCTCCTTGTTATTTTCTCATTACGCATACCCTAAAGGTATGTTTTTGTTTTACTTATATTTACTTGGAATAAAATAGTTTTCCCTCGTCCAAAATTCTTTGTTTGAACTTCTCATTAGATATTAGATTTATATCATGTAAGTCTATTTGATAGATTAGGTTGGAATCAGCTAGTTCATGTCTTAATTGTAACAAATCGTGATATTCTAAATCGCTCTCTGTTGCGCACAAGTCAATATCTGAGTACCCTTTGTGACTATTTTTTACTCGCGACCCGAAG
>JBCDGH010000015.1:0-28653 GCA_038751365.1 Patescibacteria group bacterium
ACACAAACTAATAATACTGTACATTAAATTGAACACTTATTATATTAATCTCCGATTAGCAAGATATTACATATTCGCTATAATACTTACTAAGTAAAAGGTTAAACACACTGATTATTATAATATGTATCAAATTCAAAATTAAGAGTAATTAATAAATATGTACATTTTTTTGTAAACTTGTCAAACTCTGATAAAATTATTTCCTCTTAGCTTATGGATCAAAAGGCGATAAATAACCTAAACTTATCAAAAAAGCTTGGTGTCTCTCATCCTACTATAGGCAGATGGATAGATGATGCTACTGAAGGAAAAAATAGTCTTCAAATAGTTGAGCATAATGGTAGATATAGGGTAGCTGAAAACTCTCATAATTATGCTGAGCTGATGAGACTAAAAGAAAAGGCAATAAAATATCGAAGTAAGTCGAATTTCCAGACTATATACGCCAGTAATGAAATATATGACATTTTGAGTCACACTCAGCTTATTGAACTAATTTGTAGCCTTGAATACAAATATACTATACCTGGCAAATTTACATATTTCAAAAGTGATGCTGAGTTTACTAGCTCTCTGCAAAAGCAAAGCTTGAATTCTTCCAAACAAACAAAAATACTACTTGAACAAAGTTTGGAGTATATTTGGAATAAGATATGTCAATACGAAGGCGTAAATATAGTAAATATAGGTCTAATTCCCGATGTCCTACATTCGTTGATAATCGACAGATGTCTAATTCACAATAAGAAGATTAGATACGTATCTTTAGGGCTAAACCATAACAGTCAAGAAGTTTTGAAAAATAGTTTGGAGCGAAAATACCCAAATTTGGAAATTGATATCCAGATCGGCGATGTTGAGAAGAACGGTTTACGAGACGTCATGTTCCAGAATCGTTTGGAGTATCCTGAAAGCTGTAACTTGATAACCGGTCTCGATGTAGCAGCTAATAACCTATTAGACTCTGAAGCTTTTCAAGAGAAATTATCTATCAGCTTGTCAAATCAAGATTTTCTACTGTTTAATTGCCGTTTAGATAACCCGCTAAAACGTACTGACTTTACAGTTATAAATGATCAGCCCTGCGATTTTAGATATTTGTGGGTAGCTGATAAACTAGGCTTTAAAAAAGAACTTTACATCACCGAAAACCTTTATGAAAGCCATTCTAGAAGCCAGATCCAAATTTTAAAACCCACTACTGATTTGGAGTTAATTTTTGATATCAACAATCATCAAAAGAAAATCAGGTTTATAGAAGGTCAAGATATAATTACAATGCGACACAAACTCTACTCTTTGAGAGAGATTATGGAAGCTATTGATAGATCTAGTCTAAATATACAGTACCTTGCAACTAGCCCAGAAAAAGATCAAGTTATGGTTTTCTCTGAAAGATAGTAAATCTTAAATATTTCTCAATACCTCTTTCATATCTGTTACACCCTTTAGGGCTTTCAATATACCATCTTGCAACATAGAGATCATTCCATCTTTCATTGCAGCCTCTCTAACCTCTATAACTGAAGGGGCTGGTTTAGCGAGTATGGATTTTAATCCGTCCGTAACCACCATTACTTCGTATAATCCAATTCTTCCGGAATAACCTAAGCCATTACACTCTTTACAACCAGTACTAGTTTGAAAACTAAGTTGGTGGGGTACTTGAATACCGCTATTAGGATTAATTTTTTGTAGCTCTCTGACTACTACTTTTTTCTGCTCATCAGTTAGAGTATCTGGCTTCAAACAGTGTGGACACAACCTACGTACCAATCTTTGCCCAATGACTAGAGCCAGTGAATCCACTAACAAATAACCTCTTACACCCATTTCCATAATCCTTGGAATACTACCTGAGGCATCATTCGTATGAATTGTTGATAACACCTTATGGCCAGTTAAAGAAGCCTGTACCGCAATTTCTGCAGTTTCACGATCTCTTATCTCACCTACCATAACAATATCGGGATCTTGTCTAAGAATTGAGCGCAAACCTGAGGCAAAAGTGTAACCAGCTTCAGCGTCAATTTGAGTTTGAGAAACACCTTCAAGCTTGTATTCTATGGGGTCTTCAAGGGTAATTACTTTGTTTTCTCCGTCATTCAAATTTGATAAGAAAGTATATAGAGTAGTAGTTTTACCACTTCCAGTAGGGCCTGTTGTCAGTATCATTCCTTGAGGCTTAGTAATAGCCTGTTCTACCCTAGCTTTAGCAACTCCAGAAAAACCTAATTCCTCCAACTCTAAAGCAACTGATCCCGTACCCAGAAGACGCATTACAATTGAGTAGCCATAGTTTGAAGGTAGCATAGATACACGAACGTCTATATCTTTTGTCTTCGCCTTAAAGCTAAATCTACCATCTTGAGGTACATTATCTACATTTAATTTTAAGCCTGCTAGCAGCTTGATACGACTTTCTATTGTCTTTTGTAATTCTTTAGATAGATTGGCAAATGTATGCAAAACACCATCTAAACGTAATCTTAAAACATACTCTTGTTTTTCTGGCTCAAAGTGGATATCTGAAGCGTCATTCTGTAGAGCTGTAATCAAGACTGTCTCTATAATATCGGTAGTTGAAGTATTGTTCAAAACATTTTCAAGCTCTTCTAGGCTATTACCGGCAGAGCTAAACTCTTCCATTTTGTTAGCGCTAATATGCAGATCATCATTTATTTTTTTGACTTCTACAACATATCGATAAGTATTTAATAATTTTTCCAAACTTAAATGAGAGCATAAAAATATTTTATAACTATAGCCTTGCTCTTCTAGCTGATTTAATAGCTCTCTTTGACCTGGGTAGTTTAAACTCGGAGTAGCTAAATATAGTTCTTTATTCTTTAGATTAAATACTCCAATCTTATATTTTTGAACATCAGTTTTACTTAGAATAACTAGATTATAGGTATCAATAGGAAAGCCATACAGATCTACATAAGGGTAACCCAATAGTTGTGCACGATTCTTGGTATCTGATTCGATAAAATGATGATCAAGATCAGTCTTGACTCTTTTCATTCTATTCTTTCGATTAGAAGTAGCGGTCACAATCTGAGGCTTTTTGTTCCTTCCCAAATTTTGAACATTTAAACTTACTGCCATTACGTTGACAGTATAATTCAGAAAATACTATCTGTAAACGGCTATAGTCTAAGATACCTTCTGGTCGCCATATAGGTAGTAAATATCCCAACCGCCATACCAACGATAATTGTTAAGCCCAAACTGAAATAAATTTGATTCAAAAGCGCGTTAGAGTTACTGACTATACTAACTCCCAAGTATTCCTGAATGGTAGGTAAAAAAACATTCAAAGAAGGCACAAATATTGTAGTCACAATAACAGCAGCAATAAGGTTAAAGTAAAAACCTTCCATTATAAAAGGTGCTCTTATATAATTGTTAGTTGCTCCCACTAATCTCATAATTTCTATCTCATCCTTAAAGCTGTAAATAGCAATTCTCAGAATATTAATCATTACTAATATTGAAATAGAGCCAAAAATTACTACTAGGGCTACTCCAATAACTCTTGTCCAATAATATACACGTTGCAAATTCTCAGTAAGACTTGGAGTAGATAATACTTCAGAAAAAGTCTCAGCATACTTTTCAGATTTTAATTCTTCCTCCACACTCGCATATTCTTCAGAACTATTAGGAGTTACTTCAAGAGAATCTAAAGATACTTGTATATTTGATCTTTGCAAACTCTGCACTAACTCATCAGCAACGACACTACTTTCCTGAATTTTCCTTTGCGCTTCTTCGCGATCGACAAACTTAATTTCCTTAACTTCTTGCAAGTCAGATAATTCTAAACTGGTTTGATCTATTACGTCTTGAGGAGTTCCCTCATTAAAATAAGCTACTATAGCTATCTGATTGTCTAGTTGTCTAACCGAAAACCCAACTATAGTAGACAAAGTAGCGATTAAGGCAACTGACCCAAGACTAACTGTCAATACAGAAATTGCTGTAGCTGATAACCAAAAGGATCTGACTAAACTCTTAAATCCTTCTACAACGGCGTGCTTTATCATATTCAAATCGTAACATTATTAAGATCTAACCTAATGTCAAGGACTGATTTAAGACAGATTGAGAGCTGTCAAAGCTACCCTCAACCCATTGAGGTAAAAAGGAATTGAGCTGAGTTGCTAAATTTTGTAGAAAAGTCAACTCTTTTTGGTTTAGATTTTTGAGCACAAAGGTTTCACTTTTTGAGTGATTTTCTAAAGGTCTTATACCTATTTTGAGTTTCCAGATTCTATCCATTGGTATTCTTAAACTAAGAACTTGTTTATAGACACTGTTTATACCATGATGCCCAGCACTCCCTCCAGCCTGTACTAACTTTGTTTTTAATTCCTGCTGATCACTATCATCCTGTAAGATGACTAAATTAGATACATCACTCGCAAAATCTAACTTAAAATATTTGCACATAGAAGTCAGCGGAATGCCACTATTGTTCATGAAGCCATTCGAATACAAAAAATATACTTCCTGATTTTGTATTGCAGTTTTTGCATAAGAAAAGCTTAGCTTCTTTTGAAAACTAAGCCCCAGATCAGCTACCAAATTTTCCAGAACAAATCTACCAGCATTATGCTTAGTATTGTAGTACTTTTTGTCGTTATTTCCTAAACCGTAGATAACTAGCATATCAATGAATATCTGAGTTAATGGTGATAAGATGTCAATTCAAATCATAAAACTTGTAACCTAAATCTAGAATTGTTCGATAATCTATCAACTACCTAATATATTACCAAAGTTCGTAAGCCAACTCTTTATCATAACTTACCAAAATATAATCTACCCCAGCTTCTAAAGCTTTAGTATAAGATTTTTTTACACCAATACCTCCACTAATTGGAATCATTGAAAAATCATCAGTTACAATTTTAGCTTCTGAGTTGATTTCTTTTAAGAGCTTGATAGCTTCTTTGGAAACAGAGGCTGGATTTTGACTATCGACCGATTCTATTTTAGAGTGACTCACCATTATGAAATGTGGGTTTTGAGGGGATTCAAAAGCACTTGCTTGGTATTTGATTGTTTCTAGATTACCTTTTTTTATACCCAATTCGAAATGGGTATCTTCACTAACATCACCAATTCCTGGAAAATGCTTAAGGACACATTTAACTTCATGGTCCCAGAGTTTATTACAATACTCTTTGATTACTAATTTTGCTATTTCAGGATTATCAGAAATTGCTCTTTTAGAAATTTGAGAAAAACCTTCAGCAGAGTTTGAGCTTTTTAAATCCGCTATAGGAGCTAAGTTAGTGTTTATCCCAATTTCTTGTAATTCACTACCATGAGTTCCAGCAATTTCCAGAACTTGTGCTCTTTGCTTTGTTTCTCCGCTTAGAACTTCAGAAAGTTTTTCATCTCCTTTCTCGGAAAATTCTGTAACACTCCCAAGAGATGGTGTTTTAGTAAGCAATGGAGACAAGTGTGAAACTAGACCACCTTCTTGATCTGCCATAATTACTAATTCATTTTCAGAGTATTTTTTCCTTTCAGCTTGTAATTCATAAATAAAGTTTTTGATCTCGTTTCTAGTCTTTCCTCTAATATTTCTAGCAGTTATATACACTCCCGCAACTTTATTCTTTTTTACTAAATTCCTAGTCTCCTGATCGTTCCTATAGCCTACAATTAAATGCTTATTTGTTTGCAAATCATCATTTTGAAAATTCATAAACATGAACCTATTCATGCCAAAACTAGCAATTATCGTTACAATTAAGATTAAACTTACTAAAGGAAATATTTTTACAAATCTAGAGCTTAACCTGCTACTATAAACAAAAGTAATAATAGTTAAAAACAACATAGCAGCCAAGACCCACTCTCTGATTGCAGCCAGTAATGAAGTCTTTGTAAACAAAGCTAGAGTAGCTAACAAGACCACTAGTATAATTAGTGAACTGTTTTTAATTTTGTTAATCATATAACACTTTAAATTAGTTAAGACTTACCCATGCCCATATTGACTTACACAAACTTTCACCTAAACTAAAGTTATTGACACTAAGCCTTTTGTAATGAATGAATTACCTATGGTAGATTACGAGCAATATTTTAAAAATCTGCAAACTATCAATAGTTGTTTGAAGTTGCGTGATGAATTATCCAGATCTGGAGAGATTCAAGAGATCAAAAACCAACTCAAGACAGCAGACCCAGATACTAAAAGAAAGTTAGGTGGTCAGCTAAACCAGCTAAAAAAAGCTTTACAAGCTGCTAGTGATGATAGAATTCAGCAAATCCAAAAACAGCAAGAAATTGAAGAAGAAGTTACCTTTGACCCAACTTTTTACTCTGAAGAATATAAAACTGCACGAGGCAAACTCCACCCAATCACCCAAGTAATGAATGAGATAGTAACTATATTCCAGAAAATGGGCTATGATATCGCTGATGGACCCCTAATAGAAACACAATGGCACTGTTTTACTGCTCTAAATATGCCAGATTATCATCCAGCACGAAGTATGCAGGATACTTTTTTCTTGAAAGATACTGATGAGCAAGGAGAAAACTACGTCTTGCGTACACACACGTCAGGGGTACAAATTCGATATGCAGAAAATCATAAGCCTCCTTTCAAGATGATTTCACCTGGACAGGTCTATCGCAATGAAAATATAGACTCTACTCATGACATAATGTTCCACCAGATAGAGTGCTTAGTAGTAGATAAAAATATCTCAATCTCGCACCTAAAAACAGTCTTAGAAGATCTTTTCTCCCAAATATTTGATGACGATCGACTGACTATTCGCTTTCGCCCCAGCTACTTTCCCTACACTATCCCAAGCCTCGAGTACGATATTTCATGCCCTTTTTGCAATCAGCAGGGCTGTAGAATTTGTAAACACACCAAATGGATTGAAATCGGTGGTTCAGGATTAGTACACCCTGATGTCATCAAAAATATGGGGTTAGACCCTAAAGAATGGCAAGGCTTCGCTTTCGGATTCGGTGTAGACCGTATAGCTCAGTTTAAACTAAACATTTCAGGTCTAGGACAATTCTTTAACGGCAGTCAGAAGTTTTTGAGGGGGGAGTAGTTTTTAATATAGAGAATAATATAGTTATAACAATAAACTTAGCCTTCGTATTCTTTTTTTAGTAAACTGTATATACGAATATTCTGAAACTCGTTGTTAGTTTTGTAAGATTCTCTTGTTGTACCTTCGTAAGTAAAACCCTGCTTTTTCGCAACTTTTAGACTTTTAACATTGCTTTCAGCAATAAGAAGCTTGACTCTATTTAAATTCAAATTACTAAAAGCCTCGTTTAACAAGATTTTCATACATCTTGAAATTAAGCCTTTATTTTGAAATCTTTCTCCAATCCAATAACTAATTTCACCTTCAAAGTGCGTTTTCACATCATATTCTAAAACTATATTACCTGATAGTTCGTTATTGTAATAAATAGCCAAATTTAAGCTAGTATTTTTTGCATATCCATCCAAACCTTCACTAATAAGCCCAGTTGCATCTTTGGGTGATTTTATATTTTCTATAAACCGCAACCATCTATACAAAAACTTCCTATTTTCTTCGATTAAATTGAATAAGTTTTCTTTTTCAGAAAAATTCCACAGCCTTAGTTCTAACTGTGAGCTTACTATTTTGCAAAAATTCATATCTATACTATTTAACAGATACTGTAAATATAGCTTTTCACTCAACTGTAATTTTATAAAGAAACTATATTTAAAAATTGTAAAGTCTAATTACAGATTTACAAGCTCTTACAAAATGATCAAAACTGACGAGTTAAATAACTATACATTTAGAAAGGAAAATTTAGGCAGAATAGCATTTGCTGAGTAAAGTCTTCAATATCTCATTTTTTGAATAGTCTGATCAAAGTTTGTTTGAATTTACATTTCCTTCACCATTCCAGAGACAGCTTATAGGTATCATCCAAATGTCTTCCTTAACCTCAAGTAATTGATCCCCAAGATACAAAACTGCCCCACCAATACAATGAGAGTTCTGCTCTTTGAGCCACACAAGGTGTTTCCAATCATCAGCATTTGGCGACTTAGTCGCTTTGATTTCTATTCCAAATATCTTATTTCCTGAGTATTCAAGAACAATATCTACTTCTCTACCCCCATCTTCTGATCTTAAATAATACATTGATGGATTGGATTTTGACCAAGTTATTTGACGCTTGATCTGAGTAACAATATATGTCTCGAGGAGTTTTCCAAAATATATTCCGTATTCAACTGGATTGCTTAATTTTTCTGTATCTACTCGTAGAAGCTGAGAGGCAAGTCCTGAGTCATTGAGATATACTTTGGGTGATTTAACAAGCCGCTTGGTAATATTTCGATGTGAATATGGCTGGAGTTCGAACGTAAGAAACAATGTTTGGAGTATAGCAAGATATCGTATCAGCGTAACGCGCTTCATACCTATCGTTCGTGCCATATTACTTACGTTTAAAAGATTACCTGTCTGGTCAGCAAGTGTAAGGAGTATTCGTGGAAGAGCTGTAATATCTTGAACATTAGATATGTCGAATACGTCTCGCTGAACTAAAGCCGAAGTATAGTTATCCACCCAAGACCTTCGACGCTCTGGTTTGCGACTTAATAGCTCTGGAAAACCTCCTGTAAGCACTTGATCAATAATACGTGATGAATCATCTTTATAGGATGACGTAGAGATGCTGCCTTCAACTATCTGATCAACAAATACCTCTTTTGTCTTGAGTATCTCGCCTTGTGTAAAGGGATGTAAGGTAATTACTTCCATTCTACCTGCTAAGGATTCAGATATTTTGGGAAGCATAAAAATATTTGCAGACCCCGTAAGTAGAAATCTACCAGGTTTTCTATCTTGATCAATAATTTCTTTGATCACTGGAAACACTTCAGGAGATTTCTGAATTTCATTAATTACCGTACCATGTTTGAGCCGAGATAAAAAGTTTTTCGGCGATTGCCGCAATGCTCCAAGCACTGATAGATTATCAAGTGTAATATACTCAGATAGAATACTTTGATCAATCAGCTCTTTAACAAGTGTACTCTTCCCCACCTGTCTTGCTCCATTTATGATTACCACAGGGGTGTCTTCAAGGGAATTAATAAGCTTTTGAGTAATACTTCTTTTTAAGATTTCCATAATATGGGATTTGTACAGTATATGGACTAATATTATATTAAATACTATTTTGTGTCAAAACTAAGTAAGAACCTATCTAATATTGTTTTTATCTATAAAATATGCTACACTAAGCATGTATGGAAGAAGAACTTAAACTATTCTCACAAAAGTATAATCTGGAAAGAAATAGGAATCTCAGCCGTTATCAGGAACAGATCAAATTAATACAAAGCACAACGCAAAAGTCTGATAGTATAGCACTTGTTAACTCAAAGATAGATAAGTTAACAGTAAAACATGAACTTAATTCTTTTAAAAACCTAACTCTGGAAAATTTTGAGCACGAGAACCCTTCTTTTTTTGTAGGCGACTTAGGAATAGTTATGTTAGAATTAAATAGACATGACCTTTTAACCCCAAAACAAATAAGCTCTCTTATAGCAATTGGAGTTCTAGATAGCTACTGTGAAGACAATAATATTCCTATAGCAAGCATTCAACATTTTTCACGCTCTACACTTAGTAGATTTCGAATGGAATACTACTTTAACTCCGAATATGGAGAAAATGGAGGTTTTTTCTATAAAATACCTTCTAAAATAAGCATTGATTTAAAATATTCAGATAAGAGATTTCACATATTCAAACTAGTTAGTGAGTATTTGTCAGATCTTGGAGTAAATATAAATCAGGAAGAACTTAACAATATATATTTGTTTTTTAATGATTACAATAATTTTTTCTCTAAAGATAGAGCTATTTTTGAGACGGTTGATGCTGAAAACAATCCAGTTACAATTATTATTGATAGAGGGCAAAAGTTGAGTGTAGCATATACTATCAAACTACAAAATAAAAACAATTTATCAAAAAGATTTTTTTCTATAGAGCTATTAAATCAAATCTCCAACTAATTATTCTTCTAGAAAAGAAGAATAACAAAAAGTAATTGAAACTAACACTCAGCCCAATTTGAGCCTGTGCCTATATCTACTACTAAGGGTACACTTAGCTCAATTGGTGGGTTGGTCATTGTCTTTTGTACTAGCTCAGTTATAGTAGTTGAGTCTTTTTCTTCTACTTCGAATACCAGCTCGTCATGAACTTGTAATATCATATTCGCCTGTAGCTTCTGCTCCTTAATTTGTTTATCGATCTGATTCATAGCTATTTTAATTAAGTCAGCGTTTGAACCTTGCAAAACCATGTTAAAAGCAGCTCTCTCATCTTCTTTGACTAGCATTTTGTTAGTAGAATTCAAATATTTAAAGTATCTTCGACGCGAGCAAATACTCTCAGAATAACCTTGAACTTTAGCTTTTGCTAAAACTTGTTCAATAAAGGGTTTCACTGTAGCAAAGGTAGCAAAATATTTCTCTATAAAAGCTCTAGCTTCTTTGACTGAAATTTCTAGTTGACGAGCAGTGGCAAAGGCGCCCTGTTGATACAATAAGGCAAAGTTCAAAGTTTTACCTAAAGATCTTTGTTTTTTAGTAACTTCTGACAAAGGTATCTCAAATATTTCTGCCGCAGTTCTCGAATGAATATCCTGACCCAACTCAAAAGCTTCTTTTAGAACAGGGTCTCCAGTAAAATGAGCTAACAATCTTAATTCTATCTGTGAATAGTCAGCTCTTACTAATAATTTACCTTTAGGTGCAGTAAAACAACTTCGAATAACAAGACCATAATCGTTATTCCTGATTGGAATATTCTGTAAATTTGGGCTGTTAGAAGACAATCTACCTGTAGCAGCTTGAGTCTGGTCAAAGTTACAATGCAGTCTATCATTAACATCTAATTGCTCAATCAAATTGGCTGTATAAGTTGAGAGTAACTTTGTAAGTATTCTATATTTTAGAATTTTTTTTATGACTCCAGAATCGTCTTTTTCTACCAGCCCTTCCAGAACGTATTTATCTAATGACAACTTCCCTGAAGAACTTTTTTTGGTTAAAGCAAAACCCACACCTTGCAAAGCTTCTACTAATTGCTGAGAAGAATTTAAGTTGAGATTATCTACCTTGAGATAATCAGTAATTTCTGATTCCAACAGTTTACTTTTATTAGTTAAATCAACAGCTATGTCAGAAAGCTTTTTTTTATTTATGAATACCCCTTTAAGTTCCATTTTAGCTAAAACAGCAGTAAGTGGAGATTCAATCTCTAACCATAACTTAGTTAGCTCAGGTGTGAAGCTACCCAAATATTCTTCAGCAAGAACTAAATAATGTTTACAATTTTTTTCTAACTCAAGCAAATCTATTTCTGGAGTTGTCTCTAAATCACCAAAAATATCCTCATTAGAGGTTGAGTCAATTGCTTTTACTTGCTCTACTTGCAAAGATACTAGATATTTTTTTTCAATTATTTTAACTATATCAGGTTTTCGTGTGGAGTCTTCTAGATAAGCGCCAACTTCTAAATCAACAGGTTTTTGAGGAAAATTTAACTGGTTTTTGAAAAACAACTTATATGCTTCTTTAGCTCTATCAAACACAGCAATTCCTTGATAATCATGTATAAACTGCTGAGTTTCTTTTTTGCACCTATTATAGTCGACTACACCGAAATGTATTTTGTCGAAAAAACCTATGAGTAATTTACCGGTTATTAGCAAAGGATAAATTACTATCATCTTTGTGTTATCGAAGCTACTTAAGAATTTACCAGCTTCATCTTGATTATCTATAATAGTATGGGTTTTCATGGAGTTCACCTTGTTTTTATTACTAACAATCTAATTTTAAGTAAATTTAGTTATTTAAACAACTTTATTCACAACATCTACCCACCAATTCGCTCTCTCTTCTGAGTTCTTGAATTCATCAAAGGAAGAGCCAGACGGAGACAAGACGATATTAAAAATTTGCTTACCACTACCTAACTCAGAACCCAATACATCGAGATCACCAATTACTTGTATATTATTCCAACGTTCTATCAAAAATTCTTCGATTAGTTTTTCCAACTTAGATAAATCTCTGAAAATATTATTTGCTATCTCTTTTAAAGACTCGAGACTGTCTGAATCAGAATTATAGCCAGCAATAGCATAAACCTGATTTAATAAATTCTGACCCACTTGCCCAGCATAGTCTACTCTAAAAAGCTTATTCTTAAGCTGTATATCGAGAATCTCCTTAGCTAAACCACTTAAATTACCCCCTTTGTCTACACCAGCCACTAATAACCACAAAAACTCATTTGGTCTTTTAGTCAAAGCTCTTACAGCTGCAGTTACTGCATCAGGCTCGGTAGCATAGCCGTCATCATAAAAGTTTAAATTAACAGTAATTTCATGACTTTCTAAAAACTTAAAATCAAAGCTATGTGTACGAATCAGCTCTAACCTATGTTTTAAACTAACAAACTTGGAGAGTGTAGTTTGCAAGTGAGTATTATTTGATTTCAACCAATTAGTAATTTTACTTTCACTGGCTACTTCATGGATGTCTTCGGTAATGGTTATGTAGACTATTATAGCTAAGGCTAGATTATAGCTATTATGATCACCTAATAAATGCGAGTTCAAATTTTTTGCTGCAAGATCAGCTAAAGCCCACTTAACAACAAATTTGTTGATAGTATTAGCACTTAAAATATCTGGTCTTACTTCTATAACTTGATCTGAACAGATAAGTAAATCTGTTGGATATTGATATTTATATATATTATCTTTTGCTTTCCAGTACTCTTTTACACTATCGTGCTGATCTAGATGATCGATATAGTAATTAGTAATCAGACTATATTTTGGAGAAATGTTTGCAAATCCTAAATCTTGTAATTGGAAAGAAGAGGTCTCAATCACAAAATATTGATTTTTATCTACTTTTTGGTCTTGATATTTCCAAAATGAATATGGTGAAATATTGGTGGTATTCCCACAATATGAAGACTTAGTTGTACCATCACTACTATTATTTAAGAAATGATTAATTAAACTACATGTAGTACTCTTACCCTTAGTACCAGTAACCGCTATAATTTGCTCTCTAAATTTTTGAAAGAAGAAAACTAGACTAGAGGTAATACTATGCTCACCTTTTATTTTTCTAAATTCTTGTAGCTCGGGCAACAAGGACCATATACCAGGTGACTTGAATACAAATTCAATTTCTTTTAACCTTAAAGAGTCGAGGTAGTCTTCTCCAAGATAAAATTGATTATTTGGCAAAGCAAATCTATTCTTTAAGCTAGTATTTTTATCTGCAATAAGGACTTTATCTACAGGAATTTTAACGACATTAACTAGCCACTCCAAAAACTGAGAATTTTCTCTACCCAAGCCTAGAATTAGTATTTTTTGATCTATTTCAAGAGACTTTATGGACTCCAAATTCATGAGTGCAATCTTATTAAGTGAGGTATAATTGTCAATTTGTAGGTAAACTAGGTTGAGCAGGCACATTATCACCATTACCACCACCTGGAGAAAAATCTGTAGTCTGATTTAAATTATCAGTACCTGGAATAACACTGTCAGTTGCTGAGAAATCTTCAGGTCTTACAAAGTAGATAATCAACTGAACTACACTCACAGAGATAAGAACTATAACAAAACCAATCACTGCGTTTTGAATTGCTTGTTGAGCTTTTTTGACCTGCTCTGAACTACCATTAGCAGTAATATAGTAGTAGGCACCCAAAACTAAGAAAAATACTGTCAGTACAGATGATATGGGAATCAACATATTACTAACCACATTTTTTACCACAAAAGTGATGCCAGCTGTATTAAATTCTAAAGTATCTGGAGTACTGCTAAGAGGGTCGGTAGCATTTAAGGTTACTTGAATCAAAGTAACAATTGGTCTGGCTATAATTACCACAATAAGACCTATAATACCATTTGTAATAGTCGCCTTACCGTTTGCTTTTTGCTCAGGAATAGTAGATATGTAAAATTGGTAACCTCCGTAGATAATTACTAGAACTGCAAATAAACCAGCCAACAAAAGAAGTGTATCCGTAGCATTTCCTAAGATTCCTCCTATGACAGTACCAGCAAGTCCGGGTATATTTGCGAAGTCAGCTGCTGTATTCACATCTCCAAATAAATCCGCTACCGTACTAGTAATAAAGTTAGCTAATAAGACTACAACCAATCCAGTGACTCCTTTTTCAATATTAGCTCTGCCTTCAGCTTTACCGTTAAAGCCTCCAAAAAAGTACTGATAACCTCCGTAGACTATAACTAACACAGTAACTGTAACTGCCAAACCGACTAATACACCTGTAACATTACCCAACAAGCCGGCAAGCGCATTTCCAAAAGCTTCGGGTATACTATTAATATCAGTAACCGCCGTACCAATAGTAGTAATAACAAAATTCCTAATAGCTCCAGCCAGCAGTACCACTGCCAAACCAATTACACCGTTTTGGATAGTTTTCAAGCCGTCAGCTTTACCGTCAACACCTCCTTGAAAATACTTATAACCTCCGTAGACTATCACTAAAGTAGCTACAGCTGAAGACAAGCCGATAAGTATATCTACAATTGTGTTAATAAGATCGATAAGCGGGTCAGAATTAATTGTATCATTAGCAAATAACTGCTCAACAAATCCACCGCTTCCCCCGATAGCATTCGCTAGCAAGACTACTGCCAAACCGATTACACCTGCTTGAATTGCCTTTAAACCATCAGCTTTACCGTCAAGACCCCCTTGAAAATACTTAAAACCACCATAAGTAATGACTAATACTGCTACTGCGGGCGCTAGGCTGAATAAGAAATTAGTTATCAACCTTAATAAATCCCCAATTGTATTAGAATTTCCATCACCATCCAAATCACCAATGTCAATAATTCTTAAACCTTCTATACCTTGAGCCTGAGCTTCTATCCGAAAAAAAACACCTAGACCTAATAATACAGCAGACAAAATAACCATAAAATATGGTAGAAACTGCTTAAACTTTTTAGCTAGATTATAAATCATTTTTATTATTGAAAACTAAAGAAACTATCTAAATTTGTATTTTCTGAACTAAATCCTAAGACACTCATTATTGTAAACGGAACTATGAAAGCAAAAATCAGCATCACCAGCCCTACTGCTAAATTTTGAGACCACTTCTTCACGAAAGCTGCTTGCGCCTCATCTACACCGCTATAAATCCAAACTAAGCCCATTCCAACTAAACTTGGAGTTATAATAGTAAAACCAAGACTAATCAAGAATGCGTAAGCTCTTATAGCTATATCGGCTAGTAACGATGGAGATAGAGGTCTAGCACTTCCATCTTCATACGTGGAGCACTCAGCAGGTATAATTGGTACATTATTCCCTATTACGAACAAGTTTGATAAAGAGATTGAGGTCTGTTTACAAGCACTATTAGCATACTTATCTTGTGCAAAGGTATTTAAACAAATCAAAGATATAGCCAAAACTAGCAAACCCAAGGTCACAACTGACCCTGCAATTAGTAATCTAAATAATTTTGATAGTTCAGACATGTATGTTTATCCTAGTATAAGCCACTTTTGTGATCAGGTCAAAATTGACAACTAATCTTTAAATAAGCTTGCATACTAGTGTTCCTGTTATAAAAGACAACTCAAATCTATAACTACATACCTAGCTTTATACACGATCGTAATTATAATTTTGAGCACATTACTTAGTTTTTGTGCCGTGTATTTATGTAAAAAAATAGCCCTTAAGTATAGCATACTAGACTATCCTAATGTACGCCCGGATAAACGACAGCGTACTCCGATACCATTTTTGGGAGGGCTAGGCTTTATAATTACTAGCAGCTCGCTGATGTCATTTTTATGGTTAACCAACAAATTTAATCTTTTTGATAGCGCGTCTTTACTTAATCAAAATCTTATTTTTCCTTTTAGATTATATTGGATAATTATAGCTATTGGCATTTTGACTGTTGGAGGTATACTTGATGATAAATATACACTCTCTAGCAAACAGCTTAGTGGTTATATCATATTTGCAGTACTCATAGCTGTGTTTGCAGGTAATCTAAAGATCGAAGCTTTTTCTTACCCATTTAACGTATTCTTGCCAACTTTTGGCTTTTTACCCCAAGCACTAGCTTTTTTTTGGATATTAGCCTGCACAGCAGCCACCAAATTTTTGGACGGTCATGATGGTCTTGCAGCTACCGTTAGCATTATTGGATTGTTTAGTATAGCCTCTGTCAGTTTATTTTCAAACGTCTTTCAACCACTTATATTTTTGTTTGCTTTAATTTGGATAAGCGGAATAAGTTCTTTTCTTTTCTTTAATTTTCCTGAAGCAAACTTATACCTCGGAGAGAGCGGAGCCGAAGTCATAGGCTTCATAATTGGAGTGTTATCGATCCTATCAGGAGCAAAAGTAGCCACCGCAGGCACTGTTATAGGCTGGTTTATAGTTGATTTCATTTTAGTAATTCTAACTCGATACAAACAAAAAAAACCTTTATTCAAAGCTGATAGAAACCATTGGCACCACAGACTGGTAGATCTCGGTCTAAATAAAATTCAAGTTCTAATAGCTACTACAGTTCTAATGCTGGTAACTGCGCATTTAGGATTGATACTTCCAACTCAGTTTAAACCATTAATACTCTTAGGACAACCTATTGTCTTAGCGTTACTCTTAGTGCATGTTTGGAGAGTCAACAAAAATACAAAATAACACGCAATGAGTGTTCAAAAGAATTCTAAGCACTATTACTAGATGCAGGTCTAGTTTCGTTCAAGATCCGCTCAAAATTCTCCCAGCTAATATTTTTATGGTTGAGTTTTTCAATATTATTCTTGATGATTTCAGCAGGAGGCAAAACTTCTTCAAATTCAGAGGTTGCTTTGTCTTCAGCAATATTTCCACTAAGGGTTGGAGGAGTGAATGTGTTTATCGAGCTAGTTGAGTGGTGATCTTGTGTAGTTTCAGAATCAGCTTCTGAGGCAGGTTTTTCTTGAATCAACTTCTCCTCTTCTAACTGGTTGCTAGATGCTAATGCAGGAGGTAAATCAGATACTGCTCCGAGACTAAACAACTCGGAATTGATAGGTTTAGGTTCAGTCAAAGGTTTATCTAACCCTGTAGGTGGCATATCAGAAACACTGGTCAGATCTGGAAAATTGAAAGCAGTGTAATTCTCAGATGTAGTAGATACTGACTGATTAGATGGATTGGTTGAATTAAGTTCAGTTAGATTGGGAGCTTGAGTATTGAAATGGGAAACCGGAATATCATTAGCAATCTGAGTAGGTAAACCAAAACCAGACTCTGGCGTACTAATTGAGCCTTTACTCTCTGCTATTAAATTATTATTACTAGCTGGTTTCTGCTTTAAGTTACTTAATCTAACTAAATTCTTGCTCTGCTTAGATTCAACTCGTTCATGTTCTGCGAGTACAGCAAAGCTTGCAGTATAAGAATTAGCCGGATTAAATTTGCTTCTTTCTTCCTCTAACATTGTCTTCAGTCATTAAATAATAGGTCGATTACGATTAAATACTACCATAAAAAAACCTCTTTGTCAAAAGATTTTTCTGGACTAAAGCAGCTATTTTACAAAGCTGTAGCTACTTAACTGGTATAAATAATAACCATTGACTAAACCGAGTATATGAAACAAAATTCAACTCATAAGTCAAGATTCATGTTGTTTCTTAGATAATGTTATGACAGACTTCAACGTAGAAATTCTCATAAAAAAATTCTTACCTGAGTACGGAACTCAAGGGATTCTGGCGTCAATGCAACAAATATATGTTATATTTTTAGTCAGCGTCCCCCTATCGCTGCTATTATACGTTATGTTTTCTAAATACAGACATTATATACTTGTTGATCTAGGGCATCACAAGTGGTTAATTAAATAGATTGCAGCCAAGCAAAAGAGAATTTTTTTTGTACATTGTCTCTATTAAGTTTTTGAGCTGTCATCACCTTGTAAAGATAATTAGCTAAATCTAGGCTAGGCTTGACCAGATAGTACTGTTCTAGATAAGAACACAATTGCCAGTACCAAAAATCTAACTCTACTCTTTCTACCTTAGATAAGTCAGGTAAACCCACCTTCTGATTCCTGAGCAAACTTTTACAAAATTCACCAGTGGCTGGTAATTTCTTCTTCACTTTTTGAACCATCTCTTGGTCTAATGTAGTCAGAATAAAATGCCTTGGTAAATTGTAAATCCTTGATCTAGAAGCGATGGTGGGTAATATCTCACTTTTACTTTTTACATATAATACTATAAAAAGATTTTTCGGAGGTTCTTCTAAAAGCCTAAGCATACCTTCTTGAAGTGGAATTGAGTAATTACTGAGATTGCCCATAAACAATATAGTTGGCTGACTATAGGTCACGTAATAGCTTAAGATTAAATCCTTAAAATTTTCCTTGCCTTTTATGTCTACCTCTATAATTTGACGATTTGCTTTACCAACTTCCCAGATCTGTTTTAAGACCTCGGATTGATAATCATCAGGTATTCGTAAGATTGGATTAGAGGCTATAAAATTAGCTGCAATAATATTACTTAGAGCTACCTCATCTACAAATGTTTGCGTAAGAATTATTTGAGATTGAATCATGATACATTACTAAAACGACCCTGAATATACTTTTGTGTCAAACCACCTATCCTTGACAAACTACTTAATAAGAGTGAATTATAAGCCTAATAGAGAGTACTCAAGCCGGGGTGGTGGAATGGTAGACACGAAGGACTTAAAATCCTTTATCAGCAATGATGTGAGGGTTCGAATCCCTCCCTCGGCACCAAAATAATATCGCTATTAGTCGGTTTAAAAGCCGGTATTTTTATTGCCAAAATAAGGTATTATTTAGACCCTAAGCAATACCTCCAAACTTACTCGCTCATAAAGCATACCATTAATTAAACTAACTTGACACTTAGATTCTCTTGCTACATTATGTGCTATGAAGATTATAAGTTATGCTTATATTTATAAGTTTAGTATTTGTCCTAATATTTACGACGATAGCCATATTAAGTCTGAATTATGCTATTTACACCTGGGAAAATAAAAAGGTTAGTAATCTTGCTAACCAAATCAAACCAGCAAAAACCAACTTATCGTCAGGAGGATCGTTTGCAAAAAACTTTTCTAGCTTAGACCTTGGAAGCTCTATGAATAAGAGCAAAGCCATTCAAGCAGCTAGTAATATTTATGGTAGAGCTATGGTTTCCATAACTAACCAAGATTACCCAGGCTGGTTAAACAAATTTTTGGAAGAGCTTAAGCTATTTCGTAAAAATGCTTGGAAGTCGACTGTTAGATTGTTCAACTATTTACTTAACCTAACAAAGCCAGTACATGCACCTGAAGTAGAAGTCCAACCTACTGAAAAAAGTGGAGAAAAGATTGTCCAAACAAACAAAATCCAGGAGTCAGATAGCCAAGATCAAGAAAGTGTTAAAGTAGATAAAGAAGCTGCAAAAGATAGCGAAGAAAAAGTAAAAGACATATCTTATAAACCTCCTAAATCTAAGCAAACTGATGATCTAGCTACTATTAGTATTGCCGGCAAAAAATCCAATACTGGTGACAACCTTTCAGTTTTTGAGAAACTAGAAAACAGAATCATATACAAGCTTAAGAGCTCTGGCTTTGAGCAATATGATATTTGGTTAGAGCTTGGTAGTTTATACGAAAAATATGGAGAAAAAGATAAAGCATCCCAAGTTTATGCAGTGGTCATGAAGCATAGCGAAGGTAAAGAAAAAGATCTTGCAAGAGACAAGCTAATAGGCTTGAGCTAAAAATACTTTAATTAATACTATGATTGCATATTTAAGTGGTCGTGTCGTCGGCAACCTTGAAAACCAGATTATTCTAAAAATACCTATTGGTGTCGGCTACTTATTAAACATACCAACTCAGAAAGTATACATGATAAACGAGAATTTAGAATTTTTTGTATGGGAAGTAGTCAGAGAAAATAAAATAGAACTATATGCTTTTGAAGACTTGGAAGATAGGAAATGGGCTGAAAAGCTGACTAAGGTTGACGGGGTTGGACCAAAAGCCGCAGCTACAATTATTTTTAGCTTGGGTAACCAAAAACTAATGGAAGCTATATATAACGCCGAAACTCAAATAATCTCAGATGTTAAGGGTATTGGTATAAAAACTTCAAAAAAAATTGTATTAGAATTAAAAGGTTCAGCTACCGACATAAACAGCTTACAGCAAACTTCTACTAATAGCCAAGTATCTATAGACTATACTGACACACTAAGTAACTTAGGGTACAAACGAGGCGAGATAGTCTCAACAATCACTAAGCTAAAAAAATCTGGTGACTGGATGGATGACAACCTAGTAGAGACTGTAAAAAAAGGTTTAGAGCTGTTAGGTAAAAAATAGTGTTTTGGGTCTAGTAATTTTAGAGAAGTCTAGATATTTCCTAACTTACAGATTTACCCAAAAATATGGTGCTTGGCGAGATCTGACGGCAATTGGTAAATCAGCATTATCTAAAGTAAATATGTTTTCATCTGCTGAATCAACTGGTCTTAATTCTATCCTCTGAATAGATCTAGAGGGGTCTTGAGTATTATAAAAATTTTTATTAATAGTAGTAGAAAACCTACCGCTTCTAAGCCCTGATTTGTTGGGAGCGTCAAATGATAAAGTACCAATATTTTCGTAAATAAAATCTGTACCATCAGAGTTTCTCATCGCCATTAATATGTTTAACCCCTTTGGGATAGGTTTTTGCAATGTATTGTCAGAACTTACTACTACACTAGGGACATTTTGCAGACTAAAAAGTAGCTGAGTTTGACCGTTAGCATCTTGAATAAACAGAAGTTCGCCAAAATTCTGTGGAGTACCACTTTTATTTACTCCTACCGCACCAAATACCGACCTTCTTTCAATTTGAGTTAAGTAATTCAGTTTAGCTCCGTTACTAGCTGTTACTTCAACGGTATCTTCACCAGAGTTATATTTTTCTCGCATACCAAATAAATACCCCAAATATAACAAACTTACTGACAAAACGATAACAATTATAATTCTATATACTTTCTGCATACCAACTATGAATGTTTAAAAAAAATCTAAAAAACTTTGAGTTGTTGTTAGCTTTGCTGCAATATCTTTCATCTTTTGATTCCATTTATCTAAAACTTGGTTAGACGCTGAACGGTAATTACCAAGTAAGTACAAATTACTTTGACTTACACCACAATAATCTAAAAAAATTTTTTTCCAGAAATTAGAGAAAATATTACCGTATATATAATTTACTTGCCAGTTAGGTTTTTCACAAGTAGCTACTACTATAACCTGTTTAGTATCCAAAAGACCTTGGGGTAAGCCGTTATAATTCTTGTAAGCAAAACCAGAAACAAACACTTTATCTATAAATCCCTTTAAGATAGCTGGAGGACTTAACCATACGGTTTGGTAGAAAAAAACTATAACCTGAGCTTTTTTAATTCTTATTTGATACTCAATTATTTTTGTGTCTCTTCTGTCAGACTCTCTTATGGGATCAAACTCTATATCTTTATATAGATCGATTAAATCTACTTCGCTGTCATAGGATTGTACTGACTCGGAGAAAGTTTTGCACAGGTCATTTATCAAGTTATTTCTTTGATCGGTTTCAATAAATTGGTTGGCAAGAACCACCAAAACGCGGCTAATTTTTTCAGCCATTTAGCCAAAAATGTAGTCATTAAATTCTTTTGTCAACTTTATATTCTCCCTATGTTAACTCAGACAAATATTCATCTAAACTAGACTTGTAGATAAACTATTATTGTGAAAATTAGGAGTGTAAACCGGCATACTACTCGTTCATTAACTCGCCAAGTTAGAGACACAAAAGAAATACACCAGCGTACCATAACTCTAACTGCGGCATAGGGATCTGCTCAGACTCTAGCCATTTTTTCTGATCAGTAAGATTTAAACCATTGTCTTTATTAAGTACCTTCTCAACCTTTTCTAAATCTATATCTAGACCTAATTCTTTGGCTGATTTATGAACATTCTGAATTACTTGAAAGCGGCTAAAGTTTGGGTCAATAATTACAAAAGGAACCGGGTTTGGGTTATGCTCAGTATCTATTAAATGTTTATCATGATCAACATATTCTCCTACTTTTTCTACATTTCCATGATCAGCAGTAAGTAACATTTTATGATTTCCGCGATCTATCTCTGTCACTAAACGTCCTAGTTGTTTATCCAAAACCTCCATAGATTCTATACTAGCATTGATATCACCAGTATGCCCTACCATGTCTGGATTAGCGTAATTTACTATAACATAATCATATTTACCTAAGCAATTATCTACTATATAGTCAGTAATCTCAATAGCTTTCATTGCAGGTTTTTCAGCATGGCTATTGACTTTATTAGAGTCAATTATTACCCAATCTTCACCTTCAGCCCTTTTGTCCTGCCCACCGTTCAAGAAAAAAGTTACATGATTATACTTCTCAGTTTCTGCTATATGTAATTGAGTTTTATGCATATTACTAATAGCTTGGCTCAAAGTATTTTGAACTGGTTTATTTTTAAATACTGGATAATAACCACCATAATTAAATTCAGGTTCTGAAAAATCAAAGTCTGAAGCATACTCTTGTTCTATACCATAATCATTGTTAGATAATATAAATAAATTTAAATCAAAATAATTATTTAGATCGCATAACATTTTAGTAAGTTGTTTCATTCTATCAGTTCTAAAATTCAATAACCAAACAGTGTCTTTAGCTTCAACAAAATTGAAAACTGTTGGGGGTAAGTATTCGTCAAAAATATCATTAATGTAGTATAATTTCCTGCTATGATATTCAATCGTACTTGAAATATCCTCAAAACTTGTTGATAGCTTTTCTGACAAACTATCCATATTTTCTTCTCTAGATTCTTTTAGTAAATCTGTTTTAAGAATACTAGCTCTTAAATCAATATTTTCGCTAATTAGCTTTTTAAAATTACCTAGTGATTTTTCATTATATTTTGATAAGAAGTTCGTGTAAAAAGCTCTATTTTCAACGTCATTATTATATAAATGTTTTGGTAAGGCAAACATTAGCCCAAACATTGTTCTTTCCCAGTTTTGATCTCTATCCATGACATAAAATCTACCTCCTACACTACCTAGAAATATCCGATCTTTATAATTCTCAAGCCTTGATGCAAATTTGCTTGTAAAATACTTCCATGTGTCTAAAAGACTTTGTCTATCGGAATCTCTACCATCACTGATAATATGTAAGATTATTTTTTCTGCACCAGCTTTACCAGCAGCATCAACTGCCCCAATCCAATGCCTCAAGTCTGAGTGAATTGTCCCAGTTGAAAACAGACCAACTAAATGAACCACTTTATTTCTGGAGGTATTTTTCCAATTTCGCTTCAGAACATCTTTAGGGTCAAAAATTTGTTCTGGATTAGCCTTTACAGTTAAGTCATAACTAGTAGCTGCAGAATTAGTCACCTGAAAGCTTAGCTGAGGAACAAGTTGCAAACCTCCAATATTCATATGACCAACTTCACTATTACCAACCAAACCTTTCTCTTGACCCACTTTCTCACCATCAGCACTCAGGGTAGTCCACCAATTATGTTGCAACATTTTTCTGAAGTTAGGCATTTTAGCTAGGGCTACCGCATTATTTTCAGTTTTAGGAGCAAGACCAAACCCATCTAAGATACATAACAGTCTAGTTTGTAGCATACACTCTAATAATACACCTCTTAGAAGTCATTGTCAAAATATTTTTGGTAGCAAGTGACTAGTTTAGATAAAATTTTATCTCTTTTTAAATTTGTCACACCTTAGTACTATATCAGTAGAGCTACAACAAAATTTTACATTATCAAGTTTAGCAAATATAATTACATATCACTTATGACAAACAAACCAAAAATCACTATAATCATTTCAGCCATGCTAGTTTTTTTACTCGGTGGAGTAATTGGCATTGGAATGTATAATTTACTTAACTCAAACGATTCTAACGAGTCAGACTCAAGTTATAGTAAAACTAAAAATAAAGATTCAAAATCTGAAACAAATTATAACAAAAATAAAGAATCAGAAAAAAAGGAACAAAGCTCAACTGAAATAAATACAGAAAACAAAGAACAAGAAAGCAAAATGGAGGATGAACCTGTAATGACTACCTATACTAACTCAGATTTTCCTAATTTTTCATTTCAGTATGATGATTCACTAGAACTAACAGAAGTCGTGGACAACACAATTAATAAAATTAGCTTAGCGATGGAAGGACAAGAGCCTAGTTTAGAATTTAGTGTTACTACAGGAGGTATAGGAGGAGGGGGAGTTATATGCTACGATTCTAATTTAATAAGTAAAGTAAATGAAAGTTGGGTAAGGCTAAATGATCAACAAAGCAAAAGTGAGTATATTAAACTAGGTGAAGGCGCAGCTTTAAAGGGATCATCAAATTTCGATGAACTCAAAAAAACTGGCGCTGAAGTGTCAAATTTAGATTCTAGTTTAGACCCAGAGTTTTGTAAGGTAAATACCTCTGAAATACTTCAAATAGAAGCATTAAATAGCTCTAATAATGGAAATTTATATGTTTACATAGATGCAAACTCTAACGAGCTGGATGAAACTAACCCTGTAGTCAAGAAATTTGATGAGGTAATTGAGACTTTAAAATATTAGACATAAGACTTGACTTATCAATACCTATACAAAAACAGTTTTCATTGCAATCCGTTTACAACACTAGCCCTAGAGACTTTTCCTATACTAGTCTGAGTTAGAAGCTACCACTACTCCGTTTATTTTTAGAAATGGAAATCTTCTTTTGATGACTTTAGCAGTTTCAACCATAGTCGCGCCGGTGGTAGTAATATCATCAACTATCCAAAGATTATCGAAATTAGCTAAATTTAGAGGTGTAGGATTAATTAATTTAAATTTGTCTTTTAGATTTACTAGTCTTTTCTTTCTATCCAAGGAGGTTTGGGTAGCAGTTGAGCTAGTTTTTAAAACTAAATCCACAAGGGGAATGCTCAGGGTGCGAACCAACTCTCTAGCAATTAATTGTGGTAAATGATAGCCTCTTTGTAACAATCTAGTAGGGTCAGCTGGAACGTACGCAATAAAATCAGGTTCTGGTAAAGGTCTCTCAAAAGCTCTTACTTTATGAATAATCAAGCGCGCAAAGTCTGTAGCTATGGCATACTCCAAACCTAATTTAGACCTATTTACTAAATCAAGAATTAGCTCATTTCTGAGATTAGAAGCTACAAATATACTATCAAGGTATTTCTGTTGATGAGTATCTAGAATCTTATAGAAACTACTTTGCTGCTTTATCTCTTCGTCACTAAGATATGAGCTATAGTCGGTATAATCAATATTAAATCGAGGAAAAAGCTGATCTACGAAAGACCTAAACATAAGTTCAAGGATTACTTTTTAGGCTTTATGGTACAGTAGCTACTATCACCTACCAGCTTTGGTTCAGTTTCGTAAGTATAAGGTTGAGTTATGACCTCTAAAAATGTTTGCATGGTCTCTACCGCTACTTCGGGATGTTGCTTCTCTCTTCTCTGCATTTGCACTTGAAGCTTAACTTTAATTCCTTTTTCCAAAAACTCATCAGCTTTTCTGGCTTGTACTTTTAGATCGTGAATACTTATTCTAACTGATACTCTAAGAGTCTTAATATCAGTGGACACTTTCGGTTTGGCTTTCTCAGCTTTATCCTGCTGGTATTTGAATTTTGTAAACTCCATTAGCTTAGTAACTGGCGGGTTAGCTTTAGGGTTGATTTCAATCAAATCCATCTCTTTTTCTTCAGCCATTTTTAAAGCTTCCTGAATAGGAAATAGACCAACCATACCACCTTCTTCATCTATCACTCTAATCTCAGCAGCTGTAATCTGGTTATTTACTCTAAACTTTTTTGTGTTATCTTTTACTGGAGTTCTTTTTCTTCTGTAATTTGTCATCTGGACTGGTTCAATGTTAAAATGCCTAATTTAAAGAGTATTGTCAAGGATCAGTCCTCGTCAAAAGTTTGACTAGAGGTAGATTCTCTGCTAATATGATGTTCATGTTAAAACTGAACAATTTTAACCAAGATCAAAATCAATTCAAAATCACTAAATTTCTTAAACTAAGTTTAGTCTTTTTAGCTATAATGGTAATAAATTTAGTATTAGTCTATCAGCTAGTTTATTTACCTAATCAAGTGGCTAACAACTTGAATTCAAATGTTCAGACTTACAATCAAATTGTAGAAAATTTAAACACAATACCAGTTAAGACTGAAGTAAGGCTATCTGGAGAATCCACTAGTAGTGGCAAGTTGGCTGAGCAAATAACAACGGCCAAAGAAGTACAATCAGCCAATCAAGAATTCCTTGAACAGGCTCAGGAAGCTACTAAACTATTAGATAATGGACCAACTACAGAGAATCAAGAGCTAACTAGTTTGATCCAGCAGAGTTTGAACAAAAAGATTGAGATTACAGAGTACAACTCTCTAGTTAAAAAGAATCAGATATGTATTGCTGAAGAGCTGCTAAAATTTGTCACAAATTTAGAGAAGGTAGTCGAGAACTTAAGATCAGTAAGTAGTTTAAGAGACGAAACAAAAGTTATTGAAAACCTTAATGACTCAGCAGATAGATTAGAAAAAGGAGCGATAGCACTAAAGACAATAAAAAATTGTTTTGATGCAGACTTAATCAACTACTATACTCAGGATGTTGAAAATGACGTCGACGCAGATGTAGAGCTTTACGAAACCTTTACAAATTTACTAAAACAATTAGCTGAGGCTGTAAGCAATCAAGATGATTCCCAAATCGAGGCAAAGACTACAGAAATACTAAATCTAAACACTCAAAAATCGAGAATTATCGAGAATAATAGCTTACAAAATGTTATTGAGTCAATTCTAGAAGAAGCTATTCTCAAGAATCAAGAAGTAACTATTTATCAAGACAAAATTAATAATAGAGCTGAGCAAATAAAGCAAAAATACAATATATCAGAAGTCTAGTAAGTTATTTATACATTTATACTCCTTCCTATATTAACTTACACAAACTTTCACCTAGACTAGGCTTGTAAATAAGCTATTTCTCTTTTTGCTTAATCAATCTTGAAATTAAATGTAGGCTACTATCCTGAATATACATAATTACTTAATTCACTCCACATATTCAGCTGATGCGGTAAAATGAAATCAAAACCGTTTTCTACACTTTGGGCATCTAATTCCCATAACTCACTCAAATACTTAGATGTACTTTCAAAGTGATTAGCATTGGAGTGAACTTTGAAGAATCTTAAATCTTTGACTTTGGGGTTAAGATTTTCTAGAAGCTTTAATAAATTCCTATAGTCAGAATTATCTAGGCTTTCGTAAGCAGCAAAAGCACTCCATTTTTCTGTCCAATTGTGTTTTAACAGCCAAGAAATATGCCCTCTATTAAACTCTTTGAGAAAATCTGGATAGTTACTCTCAGATAAAATTTCTGATAATATATCTACCCCAAAATTCTTAGAGAAATCTAGATATAGTTGCTCGTGAGAACTAGCCCGACCTCCAAACTCCTCTTCTAAATTATTTACTACAACTTCTTTGTAATTGTTATTAAGTGCAAAACAGCCTAAAATCCATAAAAACTTATAAAAATGACCCCTAGCATGATAAAATGCTAACACAAATTTTTTTGCTTGCGCCAAACTTAAAGTCGAGTCTTTATGAAATAATCTAATATTTTTTATTTTCAATTCGTAATTTGAAATTTTATGTTCAATAAGTTTATTTAATGTAAGCATAGACTCAAATTAGTCACAAACTTGAAGAAAATGCATAATTACTTTGTCAAAAAATACTTACATTGACGGCTAAATCCTTGTTTGCCATACATTGCTCAATACTTAATTGTAAAATTATAATGAGGTACAGTGATTTAAAAAATGCTCTTACTCAAATAGGTCTAGACCCGCTTAGTATTAAAATCTACTTAATACTCATTAGTGCTAAAAAACAGACTGGGATCAGTGACTTGGCAAATGACCTGGGAGTGTATAGACAGAAAATTTACAACGCACTTGAAGAATTATACAAATATAATCTAGTTTTAAGAACAGCAAAATTTAGTCGTAACATTGAAGCCAAATCTCCAAGAATAGTTTACTCACTACTTAAGAAAAAGCAGTATGAAATAAACAAGACTACGGTAACACTAAAAGAAAGTTTACCCGACCTAATCACAAGTTTTAGTTCTTTAGGCAGAGAACCAAGTGTCAGAATATTTGATGGTACAAATAAATTTATTTTTCTATTAGCCACTATCTTAGATGAAATATCAATCGACGACCAAATACTAAGCTACAATGAAAATAATGACTTTTATAAAGTGGTAAATTACGATTATTTTTTTGACATTTGGATTGAAAAAAGAGTTTCCAAAAAAATTCCAATCAAGATTCTTCTAAATTCCGACTA
>JBCDGH010000016.1:0-26405 GCA_038751365.1 Patescibacteria group bacterium
CCCGGAATATTTAAAACAGTTTCAAAAAAGTTATCTGAGCAATTTTTTGGACAGATTAAATAATTTATATAGTCGCGATATAGAAAAGCTTGTAGAAGTTATTAGACTTGAACAGGATCAAGAGTATGAACTATACGATGGTAATCTGGTATCGTTTTTTCTTTCAGAGTCGATCTATGATCAAAAATTATCAGGTGTAAAAGTCAGTATATTAAAAGCATTAACTGAGATAAGCAACTTAGATATAGGTTTTACTTTTAGCGAAGATAAATTATTAAATTACTACAAAAAAATTGGGAAACATAAATTAAATGAAAAGAGCATGTTATTCTATATGCATAATTTATGTCACACAAGCACTATAGATCATAGAATAAATCTAGAAATTTACAAATACCTACGAAATGATCTTATGCTCAAATCTATTCGCTCATATTTACACAGAACTCCAGAAGCAAACGATTTTTACCCAAAGTCTGATAAATTAACTGAATACTTAAGTAACAATTTAATCTCCAATAAGAGATTTTGGGAAACTAGAATACTCCTAAATCACCCTGATTTAGAGGAACTAATGCACAGAGAGTTTGCAAAGGTGAATAACTTTTTTTCATCAAAAGCTAATTTTTTTAGTGAGTTAGTAAAATTCTTGAATAGCAAAATTAAAAATGCAGAAATTAAATTTGAAGAAGGATCGATAATGAATCATTTAAAACTATCTATTCAGCAGTTCTCTTCGGATCCGATGAATCTAATTAGCACAGGTTCTGATCAAGAAGTAATAAAATCATTAACACAACTAGTTTCTGAACTTAACCTTGATAACTCTCAGATCAGTGAAGCAACCAGTTATTTAAGGAGGCAGCTGGCAGTAAAAGCTAAACAAAAAAGACAAAGTGCAAACGATTCAGAATCACTGAATTTAGAAGATTTAGACCAGACAAGATTAAAAAACTTAATTCAAAAGCATTTATTCAGAAAAGAAGTCAGAAAAATATTTGATCAAATAAAAGATACCTTGCTTAGCAATTATCCAGCATTAATTTCTGATAACGAAGTAAAAACACTCCGTGAAAAAGTAACTGAATCAATCTCAAAACACACACCTATAGACGATTATCGAAATTGGCTAGAGGCAGAAAATTCTAGTATAAAATCTAAAACAGTTGAGACTTACTTTCACAGACATTTGCAAGCTAGAGGAATCATGCAAAAACCAACAAAAAACACTCCTATAGAAGCGGAAGAATATGAGAATCCAGATGAAACTATCAAGAGAGAAATTTTTGATTATCTAGCTTTAGCTAAATTAGATCATTTAGTAGATAGAGCTAGAATTCAACAAGAATTAGCACGAAGACTGCTGCTTGGTAATGGAAATTGTACTGAATCGATAACTGCCAATATTCAATCTGAGTACAGCAAAATAACTAGCCACAACAAACAGTCTTTAATTATGGTCAAGCTAAATTTAAGTTCTATGGGCTATGAATTCTCGGTCAAAGATATATCCAAGATAATAAACATACTAATTTCCAATAACAGAAAAAATAAATATCTTAAACTGAGTGAAAGTTTTTATTTTGGCAAAATATGCAATGCTGAACTAGTTACTTTACTATATAAATACATAAAAGATAATTACCTACAACTTAATACCAATTTTATTTCTATCTCGATATTTAGGGGGAGGTACAAATTACCTGAGAAAACTGATCAAGAGTTAGAATCATTATTAATAAAAACTTTTCCTGAGAGAACTTTAGTTAGTAGTAATGGTAAGTATTACTTTGATAGCAGTATTAAAACAGCTGAACTTGAAAAAATATTTATTCCTGAAACAACCTATACTTTGAATGAAGCCACTCGAATGATACTTAAAGAGAAGCCTACAGCTAATATACAGCTTGTAAAAATTTATATTAATCAATTAGTAAAGGGATCAAATACTTCGATTTCAAAAATAAGTAAATCAATGATTGAGGAGGTATTAAAACAACTATGAAGATAACTCTAGACCGCATTCTTCCCCTACTCTATAATTTGCCTCTACATCGTTATACCCTGAAGTAAATAGCAATTCTTCAATTATGGTTTTAGAATTTTCTCCCGCTTTAACTAAGATATTATCTTCACAAGCAGCATCGACAAGTGCGGCTTTAGCCTGTTTGATTACTTGCTGCTGAAGTAACTGATTAAATTCACGTCTACGATTATCGTTCAAAACGTCTTGAAATTTGAATAATAGAGTCAGATCATCTTGTAAAATAGTTGTCTTATCTTCTATGATATTTACGTTAAAGACTTGCGACTGTGGTAGATCTACAGTTACTTTACCCTCTTGATTTTTGATTGATTCCTGGCTTAATTGATTCAAGTCTACACCTGCAGTAACTGAACCTGTAACTGCAATCTTTTGTACTCGAGTGTTTTCAAACAAAGGTACATTAAAAAAGTTTAGAGCCCCAGCGTCTATTTGCACTTCTATATCTCTTTGCATGGTTTGGCTTACTGTCTCAAGCCTACTTAGTTTTTTTACCCTTTGCACAATTACTGTCTTATCCACTACGACTGTTACCTTAGCTTCATCGTTATTCTGCTGTTGGATCCTAGTGTAAACCAATACTCCACCAACAATCAAGACAAATACGATGATTAGAATTGTGAACCACTTTAGGGTAGAGCCAAGAGATTGTGAGTTTGACGACATAAGAGAAACTTATTGCGAATGCTTAATAATAAATTTTGTTAAATTTTTTTGATTGATAAGTAGTTGAGAAGAATTCGGATTATAGTCAATATCATGAGATATTTTATTGCGCATCTTATGAGCCAGCCAAATTTGATCTAGTTCCTGTTTAGGGATTTGCTTAGCTTTTTGCTTTAGAATACTACCTAGTGAGCTATCAGAGCTAAACTTATTTTGGAGTGTAAACTCTAGTAGCTTGTCTAATTCTAGAAGTTTCAGCTTGTTATCGGAGCTTCGGGAATTAATTAGGGTTAATTTAGATTTAACTTTTGACTTCCAGGTAGGCTCATTTTTCTTACTTAAAAAAATAATTAAAACAGCTAATAAAAGTATAAATACTAAGATAGCGATAAAACAAAAATTGAAACCAAACATATTAGTTTATCCTAATTAGAATAATCAATAGTAAAGCAGGTTTTTAACTTTATTGCAAAAGAGGTGGACTTTTGATTAAAGTTGAGAGTGGATCTGATTTTGAAGTTTGATTACATTATCTATTGTGCTTTCAGGGTACACATCTAGCTCTTTATCAAAAAGAAAATAACTTGATAGAACATAATTCAAGACTATGGAAAGCTCTACTGGGGACAAAACGTCTAGAAAATTATCAGGACTGTTTTCAAGATCTTCACTTGCGTAAACATACTCATAAAAGCTTTTAGGTGACTCAAAGGACATACTACAATCATTACGAAACTTAGCAGATAGTAAAAGTTTCAATCTAATTACAAACCCAACTGTTCTTTAGTTTTCATAATGACTTGTGGTCTAGACACTTCTAGTTCAAAACCTTCGCGTCTCATAGTCTCAATCAGTACTGCCAAATGAAGCTCTCCCCTGCCCGAGACAATAAACTTTTCACTAGACTCTGGGTGATCTACTACTTTCAAAGCTACATTAGTTTCTAATTCTTTATATAGTCTCTCTCTGATCTGCCTCGAAGTACCAAGTTTTCCTTCTTTACCTGAAAAAGGAGAAGTATTTACTCCAAAGGTCATTTGAATAGTAGGCTCATCTACTTTCACTCTAGTCATCGCTACTCCATATTCAGCAGTAGTGAAGGTATCCCCAATTTGGACATCCTCTAGACCAGCTATCATTACTATTTCTCCTGCACTTGCCTCTTCCACTTCTTTCATACCTAAACCATCAAAGACCATTAAGCTAGCAACCCTACCTTTAACGATTTTATCATTTTCCTGCATTGCTTGGATGCTCTGATTCTTGGTAACTGACCCAGCTGAAATCTTACCAACGGCCATTTTGCCTTTAAAGTTATCGTAACGGAGTGCTAAAACTAGAACTTGTAGAGGGTTTATCTCAGGTGTTACCTCGACTTCAATAAGTTTGGGCTCCGGGATAACTTCAACAACTTTATCTAGGAAATAAAACATATTATCATCAAGATTTTCAGGATTAACTCCTGCTTTGCCTTGTACTCCACTAGCATAGACAGTGCTAAAGTCCATTTGGTCATCATTAGCTCCTAAATCTAAAAATAAATCTTCTACCTTTGATAAAGCCTTTTTTGGGTCAGCAGCAGGCTTATCTACCTTATTGATGATTACGATGATTTTGAGTCCGAGTTGAATAGCTTTCTTAAGAACGAACTTAGTTTGAGGCATTGGACCCTCTTGGGCATCCACTAGTAAGGCTACACCGTCTACCATTCTAAGAGTTCGCTCTACTTCACCGCCAAAGTCAGCGTGACCAGGGGTATCTACAATGTTAATCTTGTATTGACCTTGTTCAGAATCAGAACCTGAATAATCATAATAAATACTAGCGTTTTTAGCTTTGATTGTAATTCCTCTTTCCCGCTCTTGATCCATATTGTCCATGATCAAGTCACCCATATTCTCGACGTTACGTGTATGTAAGGTTTGGCGAATAAGACCATCAACTAAAGTAGTTTTACCATGGTCAACGTGAGCTATAATAGCAATATTACGGATTTGAGATACAGGATGGACAGACATTGATCAAAAAGTTCCTGAAAAACTAGTCTTTGTCAAGATATCAGAGAGCATTAACAAATGACTTGGTAAAAATTTAATTACAAAAATTACAGCTTTAGGCTGCTTTAATTGAAAAAATAAGAGGAGCTTTAAGGAAAGCTCAATTAGAGATCTAACACTCTAATTTTGAACTCTTAACATCTAGATAGGAGTTACCAGCTACGCCAGCGATAGTAGCGTCTTCGCTTTATACGACGAACTTTTCCTAATACTCGAGTCCGACTCCGGTAGTGAGGTTGTGATACTACTCTTGTGTCTTTTGGATAGACTCTAAAAATGAATAACTGATCAAATATTCTTGTATAGCTTGGATTTTCAGTTTTTTGGTAACTTATTATTTCTAAAAAAACTTCTGCATTTTTATTCTTGTTACAATCAACTTTAATTTTGAATGGCTTGTGGTATCTTGGCTTGGCTCTAGCTAACTTATATATGTACACTGCATTACTTTGATGCTGATTATAAAGACCTCCTTTACATTTTGAATCAGTGCTTTTTAACTCAAAAGTAAAATTGCCTTCAATACTGTACTTTGAGAGATCAATAATTTTTTCAAAGTCTGCACTTTTTATTTGTTTTCCCAGCTCAATCACTAATACCGAAGCTTTTTTTCTCTTATAAAAAAGACTGGCTTTATTTTTCATATAGTTATCTTCTTTATCAATTTCTGTATTAGCGTTAACGCTTGAAGGTACGAGAAAAATACAGCTAACTACTAAGCTTAAAATTTTAGGAGATCTCATCATTTTTTCTCTCTGGTAAGCACCTCAGCTGAATTGCTGAAGTAGTTTCAGATTTAAGAAGAATTGAAATTTAAGCAAGTGCTAACCAAAAACTGAATAATCAGTTCTAAATCACTAATCTAGCTACCCCGTCAAAATGATTAGCTTGTTTAAGGAAAGTGATTTGATTCAAATCTACACCTAGTAAATTTAGATATTTCTGTAAGTAAGTTGGGTAATCTTTGACTTTCCAATAGACTCCACCTTCGATAACAAAAGCGAGTTCTTGTTTATTTTTGAACTCATATAAGCCTGCTATTTGTACAGCTACTAGAGCTGCGGAGTGTTGAAAAATCTGATTAGCAAGATCACTCTGTGGAGGACTAGGTTGACGTGATAAACTTTCTAATTCGGCTGTGGAGTCCAACACAGACCAACCTAAATCTTTCGCGATAAAATTGTAGTGCCTATATAAATATGCCCCGGCTACTTCTTTTTCAAACAACTGAGTACTTGGATTAGTAGAGTTTTTATCTACCACTTTACCGGTATTAGACTGAGTAAATTGCTTGAAGTTACCAGATTCTAAGTTAATATAGCTATTATTCTTATCAATAAAACCCAAATTGTAGCCAGTTCCAACGATGCAAGCACATAGATTCTGATTATTTGAATTTTGCGAAGCCAGCATACAGACAATATCATTAGCAAGAACAATTTTGATAGACCTACCTAATCGATGTGAGATATACTGCTCTAACTCCTCACCAACATTCCTGCCCACTAAACCTTCAAACAAATGATCTTTAGTCCCTCTTAGTAATTCAGCATCTAGCCTACCCTGTCTAAGTATGCTTTTGATAGGATAACCAAAATTAATAGCCAAAACTTCGATTTCAGTACTAAGATTCTGCAACACAAAATTCTGTAATACTTCTTTGGAACTTAATCTTGGAAGTATCAACCTCCGCTCATCATGATATGCAACCTTTTTATCTTTATAGTCCGCGACAGCAGTCAAAAAATTGGTTCCTCCAATAGTCATGACCTGGAATTTAGCTTTATTACCTGTTAGCAATTCACTCTGCTTCTTTAGTTGAGTTTTAAGATAGCTAAAATCTTTTAAATTACCGCTAGCAGTATCTGACAGCTGCGAGCTAAAGTATCGCTTAAACTGATTTAGTTGGTCTTTAGTGTATTGACTAATATTAATTTCAGGCATCACAGGCACTTTAACAACTTAGCTCTGACTTGTAAATATAAAAAAAGTCAGTTAAAATGGATGCCGAATAAAAATAGGTGACAAAAACACAAACATACAGTCATGGCGAAAATACCCAATGGATTAGGCTTTTTCAAGAAAAATTGGCTACCTAAAATAGCTGCGATAGGCATTTGTCTAATTGCTTCTGCCGTCCTATTAGGAGTGCTTTTTAACCAATTTGGTAGTAAAGCCAGCGGAGAAATCGTCGAGTTCACTCAATCAACTTTAACTATAAGCGAAGGCATTAATATAACCGGTATACCTCTAGCTTTAAATCAACCGGCTAGTAACGATATTACTATAAACTTTGATGTAACTGGAGGCGAGGCAATTGAAAATCAGGATTTTTTCCTCAATAGTAATTCTATAACTATTCCAACTGGTAGAGACTATGGGACTATACCCTTGAGAATAGCAGATAATACAGTAAGTGAAAATAATAAATCTTTTGAGATTACCCTTTCAAGCACTCAAGGTGCAACTTTAGGAGGAGATACAACTGTTACCATAACTATATTAGAAGACGACTACGAGTACAAACCTTTAGGTAAAAACCCCGATACACTAGACAACTTTGAGAACACCAACCCGCCATCCAGTCTAAATATTACAAATGGTTTAAGATTAAGGCTAGATGCTGATAGCCTTACTGAAGCTGATGGATCTGCCATTGCTAGTTGGAATGATACCAGTGGTAATAATAATAACGCTGCACAGTCTGATACAAACAAACAACCTACCGTGGTTGCCAACGCTATAAACGGTAAGAAATTAGTGAGATTTGACGGTACGCAATCTTTAGAAATCTCAGACAATCCTACACTCAATAATAACTCACAAACAGTTATAGCCGTAGCTAATTTTGGTACATCTCACGACAGTTATGAACAGATATTAGGTAAGTCTTCTTCTGCAAGCTGGAATGATGGATTTTCTGTAGGAAATAACGGTAATAACTTGAGCACCTGGGTAAATAATTACAGTAGCGGAGGCGCTACAGTCAGTGCTCCGATCTTAACTCCCAAAAATTATGTGATCACCAGCACCTTTGGAGGTTCAAGTATTAATTTATCTGTTGACGGCGAACTAGTAGCTACAAATACTTATTCCGGAAGTCAAACCACAAATAATCAACCGCTGATTATTGGGGCTATTAACGATGGATATAATTTGAATGGAGATATTGCTGAAATATTAATTTATGATAGAGTACTAACTCCAAGTGAGCAGTCTGAGGCTGAAGCTTACTTAAAAAGTAAATATGGTCTAAATCAAGGTAAGCTAGTACTTCATCTCGACGCCAATAATATTAATGATATAAATGATGCCCAGATCAGCAATTGGATTGATTCTAGCTCAAGTAGTTATAATGCTAGTCAAAGCGATCCAAATTTGTCTCCGAAACTCAAAATAGGTAGTGAAGGAATCAATGGTCAAAACGTAGTAAATTTTGATGGGGAGGATGATTTTTTAAACCTACCTACTGGTTTTGAAAATTTTGATGAGGGTATTACTAGCTTTGTAATCTCTAGACCTGATAGAGTAAGGAATTATGGTAGACTTTTTGATCTTGGAAATGGTCAATCAGATAACAATATTATTCTACATAGAAACGGAAGTTCTAACGATGCTTATTTTCAATACTATGACAATAATAGCGGTACAGCTACTGTGGTAACTAACCAAGAGCCTTTAAAAAACAATAGCACAAGTTTATTAACAGCTATTGCAGGAGCCGGCGATACAAAAATATTTGCGAATGGAGAGCTCTCAGCAACAGCAAACTCTGGTATAATTCCTAACATCGAAAGAAGTTCGAACTATATTGCCAAATCTAATTGGAGCGGTGACGAATTTTATAGTGGTGATATTGCTGAAATACTAATCTACAATAAAGTCTTATCTGAAAATCAAAGAACACAAGTAGAATGTTATCTGGCAGGTAAATATGGCTTGAGTGTCAATGGTTGTTCGGAAAATGTTAATAAACTGTGGTTAGATGCTAGTCTATTGAATCAAGCAAACAATTCAGAAGTTTCTAACTGGTCAGATATTAGTGGCAATCAGAACGATGCTACACAAACCGTAAACTCGCAAAGTCCTACTCTGGTAACAAACGCTTTAAATAACAATAATGTAGTCCGTTTTGATGGTACAGATGACAGTCTCAAAACTAATGATTTCACTCGAACCTCAACCCAAACTATCATATCAGTACTAAAACAAAATGCAGCCGGTAGTGGAGTAATTTTTGATAGTTCCACTAACCCTAGATCATTTGCGATAGAACAGACTGCACCTAATAATATTAGCTTAAATTCAGGTAACAGTTCACCCAGCACTACGGCTAACCTTGGTCAAAATGATTATAAAGTGGTAAGTGGTGTATTTAATAAAGACCTGTCTTCTCTGAGTATAGACGGAATAACTGGTAACTTTGCTAATATAGGAAATAATGAAGGTGATGGTCTGACAATAGGAAGTCTAAGTAATGACTCAGAATATAGTAATGTGGACGTGGCTGAAGTACTAACCTTTAACAGCGCCCTAAACTTACCACAAAGGACAATTATTGAACACTATTTAGCTGCTAAGTACAATCTCACACTAAATAACAATAAGTATAGCTTTAACGCTGATGCTGGTGAAAATATAGTTGGTATTGGATCCGAAGATGACCATCTATTAATATCTTCTGGAAGCTCTCATGGTTTTTCTATCAAAAGTACAGGTAATACCTTAGATTCAGATGAATATATAATTGCTGGTAGTGATTCTAACTCTACGACAGTTACTACCTCTAACCTTAGTGGTGGTATAACTCATAGGTGGAATAAAACCTGGGGCATAAGCAAGACAACCTCCGATGGTATTGACACTGATATCAGCTTCGATTTTTCAGATTACGGGCAAGGTGGTCTACCTAGCAATCTTAGTAATTACCAATTGCTTTATCGAAGTGATAATAATACAAATTTTAGTATACTTTCTGCTTCTAACACAAGAGTGGAGAACGACCAAGTTATATTTAGTCTTAGCAACGCTGACCTTGTAGATGGATATTATACTCTTGGAACAACTAATGATAACCTTTCACCACTAGGGATCTCTAATTCGATCACAGATTTGAGCGCTTTACCTACAGGAGAAAATATTAGCTTAAGTTGGTCTGCACCAGCAAATAATGTATCTGACTATCAAATTCAGTATTCTGAGGATAATTTTGTAAATGATGTAAATGTTTTAAACGAGGGAGTTAGCAATAGTACGTCAGTAACTGTAAGTGACCTAGAAGCTGCTAAACTATATGCCTTCAGAGTAATTGCTATAAATGAATCTGGTACTAGCTCAATTTCCAATATTGCTACAGCTACTACAAATTCTGCCTCACCCAGTATTGACAGTCTCGCTCCAAGCATAGGACACACTGGAGGAGGTTATGAGGTTATCATTAACGGTAGTAATTTTGGTACAAAGAGCTATAAGATCCCTTACCAAATAGCCAACACAGAATCTGGAAATAGTGAACTCACAAACTACCAGGTTAATTTAACTTTAGATACTCAAACACTAATTTCTGAAGGTAAAATGCGAGCTGATTGTGGCGATATAAGACCTACTGATGCTGACGAATTTACTGGATTGCTATATTTTATTGAAAGCGGGTGTAATACAAATAAGACCCAAATTTGGGCTAAAATACCAACTATACAAGCTAATTCAACTAAAAATATTTATATAACATACGGCGACCTCAATAAATCTTCAGCTGAAAGTAATCCTTATTCAGTTCTAGAATTTTACGAAGGCTTTGATGGACAAACTATTGATACCAGTAATTGGACTAGCAATTCAGCAACTATTACTCAAAATGATAAATTAACATTCAATGGCGGTGCCTCTAGCTGGGGTGATTCTACTATATATAGTAATTATTCATTCACAAGAGAGAATGGTAAAGTACTTGAATTTGATTTAGACTTCGAAGCAGGGAGTGATTGGATGATGGGTTGGAAAGACTCTTCAACAAGCACCAACTTGGATAGTTTAATTTACGCTGCTCATGCTAGTAGTAGTACTGGTAACTACATTTATGAAGACGGTACTAATAGAGGGCAAATTTCTCCAGACTGGCAGTATGCACCCTACAAAATTCGAATATCAGCACTTCCTACAGGAGCCATTTATCAACGAAGTGATAACGGCGGAATAACTTGGTTAGATCAATATACTTCAAGTTATTCATCAGAAAACCCGCTAAAAATTGGTTTCGTTAACTACAACTCTCAGATGGATGTAGATAACCTAAAAGTATATGACTACACTGAGGTTAGACCAGTTATCACACCTCAAGCTGAGCAACTGAATATCGCCGGAAGTCTTAAACTTGATAATACAGAACTCACGGATGCAGTTTTCGAAAGTAGTAGTCTGATAAAATACATTGCACCAGAAAAAAATCCAGGTAACTACAATCTAGTTTATACAAACGCAAGTGGTCAGACAGCTTCTACTAGCTTTACTTATGAAGCTCCTGTTATTAGTAGTTTAAGCCCTGATTCTGGTCCGACTACTGGTAATTCCGAAATTACTGTCAGCGGAAATTATTTTTCAAATACCGGCTACTTTAGAGAACTGGTAGTTAACAATTCAGAGCCTACAATTAATGACTATCAATTTAGTTTTGAAATCAATACCGAGTCGCTAATTTCCTTGGGTAAAATGCGGGCTGATTGTGGCGATCTCAGAATTAAAGATACCGATAACTCCACAAACTTAAACTACTACCTTGAAAGTGGCTGCAACTCCACTAACACAAAAATTTGGGTAAAATTACCTAACCTTAACTCTGGAGATAATAGCTTTTACTTGCATTATGGTGACTCTGGTCTAACTTCTGAAAGTGATGGAAATTTGGTATTTGAATTTTATGACGGTTTTGAAGGAAATTCAATTGATACTAACAAATGGGATTCTTCTGGTACTTCAAATGTTAGTAGTGGAATCTTAGAACTAAATAGTCAATCTGGTTTAATTGCTAAAAATTACACCCTCCCTGAAAATATTATAATTGAAACTAGCGCCAATCCAATCTTAACTGAAAATGTTTATGGCGTTGCAGTCGGGGCAGCTACAGATACTAGCAGTGGTTGGAGAGATGGTAGTGGAGGAGATATGCTTAAGATAATGTGGTATGGCAATGAAATGTACGCCGAAACTAGTTTTACTGAAGACTTTTTAGGAAATGTAGAATCTGGATTCAATGATTATAAAATTGTTTATAGAGATGATGGCGCTGATAATTCTATTTTTGATTATGATTCCGGAAGGTTAACAACAAGCTTAAACAATAATAATACACCAGATACTCTTAGACCAGTACTATATAGAGGTGGTGGGACAAATAATTTAGCTCAATGGGACTATTATAGAGTTCGCAAAAACATAGCCAATGAACCTACCATCACAATTGAGAATGAGATATCACCTGTTAGCGTTACTTTTGATGGCATCGCAGCTGAAGTTTTAAATGTCAGTAGCGATCAAGTATTAGTTCAAACGCCCGCACATGTAGCTGGCTCAGTAAATGTGGTAGTCACCAACTCAGGAGGTGTAAATTCTGGAACTTCTGGAAACAATCAATATACCTATGAACCTCCTCTAGTTACTGGTATTTCTCCTAATTCAGGACCTACGGTAGGTGGTAATCAAGTCACTATACAAGGAGAAAATTTTTCTAATGATGGCTATCAAAGAATTTTGACCCTTAATTCTGCTGACGCTGAAACTGATTATATCTTCAACTTTAATATAGATACTGCTTCACTAATTAGCCAAGGTAAAATGAGGACTGACTGCGGAGATATTAGGATTAAAAGCGCTGATGGATCAACTAATTTGCCATACTTTGTCTCAAATGGTTGTAATACCAATTCTACTACTATTAGGACTAAAGTTCCTCTAATACCTAGCGGTCAATCTTCTATAATTTTACAGTACGGCAACCTAGCACTCTCAAGCCAAAGTAATGAATCTTCCGTTGGCTCAAACTCAAACAGTTCATTCTACAACTTTGAATCTGGCAATTTATCTGAGTTTACAATGTCGGGTGATGCTGGCTGGGAGATTAGTACCCAAGAAGCATTTAATGGTATTCAGAGTGCAGCCAATCAAGATATAAGTCACAGTGAAACTGCCAGTATGGAAATGGAAGTAACCATAGCAACTGATACAACTATGGAATTCTACGCCAAAGTAAGCTCTGAGGAGTCTTATGATTTTTTAAGATTCTATATCAACAATATTGAAGAATTAAGTATTTCTGGAGACATAGACTGGACACTATACACATACTTATTAAATTCAGGCACTAATACCCTTAGATGGGAATATTCGAAAGATAGCTCAGTTTCTAACAATAGTGATACTGGTTACATAGATGATCTAAAAATTGGAAGCACTAACGCAAGCAACTTTACTATAGATTTAGGTCCTGAATCAGCTTTAACTCAAGTATATTTTGGAAATAATCAATCTGAAGCTGTAATAGTCGATAACCCAACCCAAATTACCGCTACTGCACCCTCTGGAAGTGGGTCTGTGAGTGTAAAAGTGGTGAGCGCTGATGGCAGTCAAAGCAATACTGATGTTAGCTATAATTATGAATCACCACAAATTACTCAAGTTAGCCCAAACATTGGACCAAACTCAGGAGGGACTTATGTCGAAGTATCTGGTGAAAATTTTGGTAATTTAGGAGACAACTATGCTAGAGTAGTAGCCGTAAATAATGTTTCTAGCTCGGATATAAATGATTATGTTGGCAACTTTCAATTAGATACCGCCAAACTCATAACTCAGAATAGAATTCGTACAGATTGTGGCGATATAAGGCTAAAATCTAAAGCTAATTCAGACCCCTTAGGCAATTCAGATACCTCAAACCTGCTAGACTACTGGGTAGATGGCTGTAATACACCCAATACACTTATCTGGTACAGAATTCCCACACTTGTATCAGGTATAAATACTTTCTACCTATCTTATGGAGATCAAACTTTGACTACTACTCAGAACATTAATGCTTTTCCTTTTGGTAATGTACTGTCTAGTAACAATAATAAGCTTTGGGTAGCGGCTAATAGTATACAGCAAACCAATGAGTCTCTAGTTGATACAATTCCTAATTTATCTGATCCAAGCAATAATTTGAGTATTCGTAGCGGTTACTATAGAGCATTACTAAATTCACAAGGTTTAAACAAAAAACCATCACTAACTTTTAATACAGAAACTGGCTATGAATTTACTGAAATCAGCGACATAAGATCAGTATTTTTGGTTCTTAACGAATCGTCTAAAGAAGAAAATAGTGATTATAGTCCACTTTTAGAAAGTACGAGCGAAAATGGACACTTCTCAAGAAACGAAGAATACTTGTGGGATATTGAAGATGCTGATAGCAATGTCATTAACGGAGAAACTTATATAAACTCCCAACTAATCACACCCAGTATTAGTGCAAAATTAGAGCCTGAAAAGTCATCGATAGTTTCATTGATAACCACAGACAATGTTTCGGCAGATGTTTTGGGTAAATATCTTAACGTTGGCTTAGAAGCTGAAATTGCTGAGGTAATCATTTTTAATACTGATTTGAGTCAGGCTGACCGACAGAGTATAGAAGATTATTTGAGCCTAAAATATGCTGTAGATGAGACTGATATTTTTAGCACTATTCTATCTGAAGAGCAAAAATTTGCTGTAAAAATTGGTGATCATCCTTTATTTGATACCAAGTTCATAGATAGTCAGACCATAACAGGTTATACTGCTGCTGGAAGCGGTCAAGGTAATATTTCATTCATAAATTCTGACAGTTCTACTGGAAGCGGTTCTAACTTATTTACTTACGGTTCTAATAATCTACCCAACCCAGTAAGAGACCTAAAAATCGAGACTGAGGAAGGTCAGAAAGTCAAATTAAGCTGGTCAGGCTCCTATGGAAATGGTGAAGATATTACAGATTATATAATCAAATACTCTCAAGATAACTTCACTACCGAAAATATTTATAATGACGATATTAGCAGTAATAACTTTGTCGAAGTCAGTGGGCTAAATATTGGTCAGGCCTACCAGTTCAAAGTAATAGCTGTAAATGCTCTCGGTAATAGTCTAGACTCAAATATAGTTAGTTTGACTAGTCTAGATTGTAATACAAATTTAGCTGGAGCCGATCTAATTCCTGCTGATGGAGCTATACTAAGTGGCAGCTATTGTAACGTAAATAACTTTAACATAGATTCTGGTGTAACAGTTAGTTTAGATAATCAGCTCAATAATGAAGGTAGAGCAGTAAAAGTCTATGCTCAAAATACAAATATTCAAGGGACTATCAACGGTGACTATAGTGGCTTTCAGGGCGGCGCTGTCAATCAAAACGGGAATGGACCAGGCAGAAGCTTAGTTAACGATTACCAACCTGCGGGTGCTGGACATGGAGGTCAAGGAGGTAGTATTTCAACGTACACTAAAGGCGGTGAAGGATATGGATCAATTATCGAACCAATAACTGTAGGATCTGGAGGTGCAGGAGATAATTCTGGAATTGGAGGTAACGGAGGTGGTGCTATAAAAATAGTTTCAGCAAACGACATTACCATAGATGGTTCTATATCAGTTAATGGTGGAGACGAAAGTGGTGGAGCAGGAGCTGGTGGAAGTATTTGGATTGAAGCAAACAACATATCTGGTGTAGGTCAAATCAGCGCTGAAGGAGGCAGAGACTCAGAACGAAATGGAGGTGGAGGTAGAATAGCTCTTTACTACACCACAAATACTTTAGACATGGACTCAGTGAATGCTTATGGTGGAGACAATAATTACGCTGGTGGGGCTGGTACAATTTATCTCAAACCTTCTGGGCAAACTTTTGGAGATCTAATCATTAAAAATGACGGTACTGACAGCGATGTTGCTAAAACTATTATCAATGCTCAAAATATAGGTTCCGAAGCTAGGCTTAATAGTCTATTGATCACTGACGCTTCAAGCCATGTTGTGATAGATACAGATTTAATCCTGGAACAATCAAACTTAACTGTCGAGTATGAAAATAAACTAACTACAGAGGCTACACTTACAGCAAATAATTTAACTGATTTAACAATAAATGGACAGTTTATACAAAGAGGTGATCTAAACACTCCAGATCTCACCTTGTACACTCAAAGCGACTCAGGTTTACTTAATAGTCACGCTCAATGGAATGCCCCTGCTTTAAACCTCATGCAAATTGACGGTACAACTTCTTTATCTACCTATACTTTTAATACCATCGATAACCTTAACATTCAATCAAATGGTACTTTAACTCATAAACCTAATTCTATAGAAAATGCTAATCCTATATACAAACTTGATTTAACTACCAATAATATTACAGTTGACTCTGGAGGTACAATTTCAGCTGATAAAAAAGGATATGCAGGTGGTATAGTAGGTCAAGATGGAAACGGACCAGGTAAAAGTACCTACTTAGCTGAGTATTCAGCTGGCGCTGGTTATGGAGGTGTAGGTGGAGAAGGATCGGCAGATAATGGTAACACAAATATACCTGGAGGTCTTAGCTATGGAGTATTAACTGAGCCAGTAGATCTAGGATCTGGAGGAGGAGGTAGCTCAGACAGTGAAGGTGGTGCTGGTGGTGGAGCTATTAAATTGATCATAAACAACACACTTACTATAGAAGGTTATATAACTGCTTATGGAGAAAATAGTACAGATGATTATAATAGTTTTGAACCTGGATCTGGTTCGGGTGGAAGTATCTGGATACAAACTAACGCCTTAGCTGGCAATGGCTACATAGAAGCAGATGGAGGTAACGGGAGTAACGGTGGAGGAGGAGCTGGAGGTAGAGTAGCTCTCTACTACACAACCAGAACTGGATCACAAACGATCGAAGTAAACGGGGGTAGTGGAAATGGAGACTGCGTAGAATCAGCTGATGCTGCCTATGAAGCAACAACCTCGGGCTGTACTGGAACTTTTTATGATCCGAACACTCCAGAAGAAGACTTAGTAGACGCCACGCTTGATACAGTTCCTAACCCTGTATCTGTTAACTCTGATTTTGATATTACGGTTAACAATATAAAAAATATATTTGGAGGTCTACTGTATAGCGGTCAATGTGAAATTAGTTTAAGTGGACCTGGGAACTACAGTACCCCAGTTATTAAAATAGGCACTATTAATCAAGGTGTATGTCAAATAACCGAATCTTACCTAAATCCAGACACAGTTGGGACTATGAATATAAACATTTCGGTAACTAATAACACTACAGAAGTTAAAGTTACTACTTTTGAAATTGTAGCTCAAGCCTCTAATAAAGCTAAGGCAGAAAATAGCCCCAATCAAACTCAGCCAGTCATTACTTCAATTACACCAAATCCAAGTACTCAGGTTATTGGAAATTCTACACTTACTCTAACAGCTTCTGGACTGATTGACTCAGCTAACGATCAAGCCCTAAATAATAATACTTGTACATTTAATATCACTGGCCCAAGTAATTTCGCACAAAGCTATACCAGTAGTAATATTGTTGGGGGTAGTTGTGATTACACACTATCAGAATCTGAACTCCCTTACTCAAGTAGTCAGGAGGCAGGTCAGTACAGCTTTACTGTAACTGTTGAAGGTAGAGACGTTAACGATCAAGATGTTAGCTTAACTACTTCCGCTGCTACATTTGACCGCTTTTTTGATATATACCTTGAAGATGTAAACAATCAAGGTCAGTATGACCACTCTGGTGTTATCCCAGGAGAGCATATCTCAGTACCTAATCCTATTTCCTATGACGGTGATGAAGTCACAATAACTTCCCCTGTGATTAAAAAATATGATAACACAACTAACATTGGAGCTGGAGCTGGGTGTCAAATTAGAATAGAAACTACTTTAAACTCTATAACAACTGTAGATGACTATAATTCTAATATAAATGACCAAGGTCAGTGTGCCAAAACTATAGATGTGTCTGATTTTTCCCCTGGAGTAGTCAGAGTAAAGACTTTTGTTGAGATATCATCTGGTGTCCAAGATGTTTTATTTGAAACTGATTTTACTACTATACCCACAACTGGTTTTCCATCTAATTTAGCCAAATATAATCCAAATCCAAGCAACCCTACTGCCGAAACCCAGCCACTATTTGACCAAGCTACTGCTTCAGCTAATCCAAATTTTGTAGAAAATAATCTAACTATTTCGGTTAGTGGTCTTAAAGATAGTCAGACTGACGAAGATCTAAGAGGACCTACCTGTAACTTTATTGTCACCCGACCTGACCAATCAAGCTTCTCACTCACATCTGACCCTGTAGGGACCAACAGTGACGGTTATTGTAGCGTGAATCTAACTTCAAACGAAACTTTGGATTTAACTGGGGTATTTAGTTTTAGAGTAGAACTAGATGGGGTTGATGAAAACGACATAACAACTACTTTAACCACACCACCTGCTAACTTTAGTATAGTGTATGATGTTAATCTAACTGGAGCTGACGGACTCAATGGATTACTTCCAGGAGCTATAACTAGCGACCCAAGCGAGATACAAGTTAGTACAGCAGCTACTATCAGTTCGCCAGAGTTACTAAAATATAACCCTGTGTACTACCTAGATGAAGGTTTAGCTTGTCAGAATATAATTAGATTTGTTAATAACCAAAATCAAGAAACCACTATTCTCAAAAATTCTACCACAAATAATAATGGTAAATGCGTTACTCCAATAGAAAATACAGAGTTAACTGAATCTGGAGAAGCCTTTATTAAAACTAGAGTATCATTACTGGGTTCAGATTTGAGCACTTCAAGTGCAGATATCTTTGAGACTGGAGAGACTTTATTTGATGTGCGCTTCCCTGCCCAGTCTTCAATCTGCCTACCAACATTTAGAGATGATAACAGCAACGGGGTATGGGATACTGCTGCTAGAAATAACCAAACTAATCAATATGGAGTCGATGAGCCGTATCTCACAGGAGTAACCACAACTTTGCTTGATGAAAGTTTAGTTCCGATTACTGATAGAAACTTCTTAACAGCAGTCCCAACTTCTGAAAATCCAGATACAAACTGCTTCAAGGATCTATACGACGGACTTTATCACGTGCAGCAAGATTTACTACCTGGAACTAGCTTATCCGTACCTGATGTCGATAACCCCCCAGCAGATACCACTATTCTTAGGGATAACGATAACAAAGTTACAGGTATAAGATATACAGTCAGCTTGGGTACGAATGATGATCAAAATTACTTAACTGGCTACAATGCTGGCTCTCAAATCTGTATCAACTATAGCTTCAACGATCAAGACGGAAATGCTAATTTTGACGGTCAGGATTCCAAGATAAGTAGAGAAACTAGACTATACTTTAGCAGTAACTTAAATAATTCCATAGATACACTAACTACTTCACTTACTGATCCAACTTGCTTTAGTAATATACCACCCTCAAGCTACGATAACGCCAGCCTAGAGTATGTAGTAGAACAAAATGTACCAGTGGCTGAGCAAGGCTTTGTTGCTGGCAGTGAATTAACTACTACTTTTCTAACTTTAACAGATGGTACTAGCCTTGCTATTACCCAAGAAGAAGCAAATACTAAGACTCGGTCTGAGGCTTTAACAATCCAAAATGGTCAAGATTTAAGCGGTTGGATATTCGGCTACAAACCCCTACCCTCACTGAAAGCTAAAGCTCAAGAAAGTCCAAATGACACCCTCCCAATCTTTAATAACATTAGCTTTGCAAGTATTGTAAACGGATCAGAAGTAGCCGATAAAATTTACAAAGGCTACAAATTCAATACTCGAATCGATGGTTTGCAAGATAGTGCTGTAGATCAACCTTTAGACATTGAAAATAACTCCCAAGCATGCTCGATTACATACTCAGGACCAAGCTTTGATACACCTCAGCAAGCTGACGGCACTGTACTAAATGGAATATGTTTAGTCGATCCAGTGCCTGATAACGTGGGTACTGGCAACCTAGCTACTATGACTATTGCTGGAGATAATAGTAATTTAGCAGTTACAGGTAATTTTGACGTAATCTCAGGAGTAGTAGATATTTGTACTAACACTTTTGCTGACTATAATAATGATGTTTTGAAGCAAGACAACGAAGCCTATCTACCTAACAGAGAAATCAAACTCTTTGATGATCAGTCTAATACCCAGCTAGGCTCAACAATTTTGAGCAGTACTCAAGGACAAGACTGCTTTACAGATATTGAACCTGGGGTTAGCTATCGACTTGAGCAGACTCCTTTTGCCGATAATATAGCTAGCACTAACGGTGGATCGACTATCTATGTATTCACCCCAGAGCCAGAGCAAGATTTAGAATTCGATTTTGGTTATAACGGAAATAGTAGCATTTGCCCTTACGCTTTCAGAGATGACTCAGGTGACGGTATCAGAAATAATAATGCTTACGGTGACAGTGAAGTCTTCTTAGATAACACTTTCACAGCCTTTTTGGTAGATGATCAAAATAACTCAATCGGAAGTATACAAGTGGATAATTCAGACTGCTTTGATAACTTATTACCTGGTAACTACGAACTTTCTCAGTCTATTCCTCTAGCCTTGAAGGTAGATAGAACTAATTACACAAATGGCACTTTAGAAATTAATAACCTAACTACAAATGTTACTGAAGATATTGAATTTGGTTATAAGTCTACTTCTGATATTTGCCTACCTACTTATAGAGACTACGACAAAAGTGGTACTAGAAATAACAGTGAGTCACAGCTAGACGGCTTAGTAACTAAACTAATCAGAGCTTCGACTAACCAACAAATAGGTCAAGATTTAATTGTCAACGGTACAAACTGTTTTAATGACATTATCCCTGACGATTACCGTCTAGAGCAAACTAAATTAGCAAATAGTTCTTTAACAAATAGTTCTGACTTGAATATAACTTATACTCAAGACAGTTCGACAAGTACAGCAGAGTTTAACTTTAATCTTGGTAGCGACCTTAGTATTCCATTTGGGTATATTGGTGAGGCTAGTATTTGCCCCTACCCTACTTTCCAAGACTTGAATAAAAACGGAATAAAAGAAAATTCAGAGAATGATATTGATGGTGTCTCTACTACCTTAAAAGACAGTTTTGACGTTGTAGTTGGTACTCTGAGTACAGATGTATCCTCAAACCTATGCTTTACTGATCTTCTACCCGGTGACTACAGAGTAACTCAAATTGCTCCTCTAAATACTAGCTCAACTACAGGCGGACAAGATAGAACCATAAACGGACTACAAACCAGTCAAGACCTTGATATCAGTTTTGGTTATAACGGTGATCCTACTATCTGTCCAGCTATTTACAGAGATGACAACAGTAACACAATCTTCGATGGTTCAGAAAATAGACTTGCAGGAGTAATAGTAAGACTGAAAGATTCTACCGGCACAAACACTCTAGAAAGCTTGACAAGTACAACTGCCAACAATAATTGTTTTGATGATTTATCTCCAGGAGATTACATTGTCGAAGTCGAAACCTTAGCAAATTACACCTTGACCACTGCTAACACTCAATCAGTAACTATTAATTTTGGTGATCTAGCTACTCCCGAGTTTGGATTTAACGGAAATGGTCAGGTTTGTGCCGATCCTACATTTAGAGATACTAATCAGAACAGTACTTTTGATACCAATGAAGCTAAGTTTGCTAACGTAAATACTTATCTCAAATACTTAGATAATAATTTAGTAGTCCCAGTACAAGTGACCAACTCTGAAGGTATAACCTGCTTTACTGATATAGTACCTGGAGAGTACACTGTATCTCAAGACGCACCTGAAGGTTCTACAAGCACTACTGGGGGGACTATCTCAATCATCCTTGTTGCTGGTGAAGACAAGTCTGTGCAATTTGGTTATCAGGGTAGTGGAAGTATTTGTGCTAACCCAACTTTCAACGATCAGAATTTTAACAGCATTAAAAATACTACAGAACCACTAATTAGTGGAGCCGAAACTAGACTATACTTACAAACAGATACCAATAACCAAATCGCCTCATTAACTACTGATGGCACAGGTACTCAATGCTTTACTGGACTACTACCCGATGATTATAGATTAGTACAAGATATCCCAACCGGCTTTGACCCAAACTCCTCAACTACAGGAGGTCAATCTAAAGACTTTAGCTTAACTGCAGGTGAATATAAAACTTTAGCTTTTGGTTATACTGATAATCCTGACTTTGCTTTAGGCTCAATAAGTGGCTTTTTGTACATAGATCGTAATGAAAATGGAGAGTATAATCCAAACGGTACTGACTTAGCACAAATTACAGTCTATGATAATGATATACCTGTAACCAGAGCCGATGTACAGCTTCTAAAACAAAATGACAATACTTCTGAGTATGAACTTCTGGATAACCAACTAAGCATTAGCGATCCGCAAAACCCTGAGACTGACGGCACTTTTGCTTTCACCGGACTATTACCAGGTAATTATAAAGTAACTATAGTTACTCCACAGGGAACCCAACCAGTAATACCCAACCCTTCAGAAATAGAAGTAACCATCACTGGAAATGAAAAGATTACAGACCTTCTTTATGGATTCCAGTATACCGCTCGAATTTGTCCAGCTCTGTTTGTAGACAAGGATAACAACGGAATTGCTGATGGTACTGATATAGATTTACTAAGCACTAATGGGGCTTACTATCAGCTTAGTTACGAGAGTTTTAATGGTTCGCAAATTGCTTCAGACGGAAACTCTTTTGGCTTTTTGATTAATACTCAAAACCCGTGTATTGAAAAAGTACCACCTAGAGATTACACAGTTGTATTTAGATCTGATTTAAGTGGAAATCTTTCATACCATCAAACATTCGATGAAACACTATATGATCAAATAACTCCTAATGAAACTGCTACCATATTTTTGGGTAACCAAGAAGATATCCTGAATAGGTACTACACTCTTTTTGAGCCTGATTTTACTCCTTCTACAATTCAAGGTAAAATTTGGAACAACAGATTTAATTACCAAGACTATGATCCAGACGGACATGACGACCAAACTGGTATAGACTCTGGCTTCAACCGAGATTATGATAATGATTTTGGCTATGCAAATATCAATTTAACACTAAGAAAATGCCGAGAAGGTTTTGGAGAAGTGCAAGCCGATATAGATAACTGGAACTTGAACCCACCAACTACAACCACCGACTCGGAAGGAGAATATAGCTTTGCAAATATACCACCTGGTGCCTATGCTGTGGTAAGAGATAATAACTTACTCTTCGAAAGTGCTTTAGAAGGTCTACCCACTAATGACTGTGATATCTTCACTAACTACACCTTCTTTAATAATTTCCATAATGTAAGCGGAGGTCATAACCCAGGATCAACTATTGATTATAATATAATCACTGACTATAAAGCCAATATTCAAAACTCATTGTACATCGATCAAAATCATAATGGTATATTCGATTCTTGGGAGTCAAACGGTAATATCACAAATGTAATGACCGGTAATCTTACCCTAAAAGATAGTAATGGAAATATTTCTGCGGTTCAGCCTAGCGATGGTTTTCACCTAATAGCTCCATTTGGTAGTGAGTTTGAATCAGTCCCTCCAGACAACTATACAATCGAGTTAATCCCTGACTCATCTAATGCTTATCCTTTAAATACTGCCGATCAAGTAGCAAAGTCTACCACCATAACTACCGGAACAGACGATCAAGAATTTACCTTTGGTTTTGATCCTACTGATAACTCCTCTATCTCTGGTCGAGTATTTATTGATAGAAATGACGACAATGATTACCAAGTAGATGGTGCTGATGGTAATAGCGCAACGGTATTTGATAATGATATTGCTCAAGCAGGAAGTGTGGTTGAGTTGTACTATGGAGCGACTCTTAACCCCTCACCTGAAAGATTTGTAGCTTCAACTACTACCGCAGCGGACGGAAGCTATAACTTTACTGGCATTCCAGAAGGCTATTATAGTGCTAGAATTACTACGGCTACTCCTGAGGGTACAGCTTGTCTGCGCTGCGATTGGGGAATTAATCAGCCATTTAGGTATGACGTTATTTATGTGCAGAAAGATGCCAATAGTATACAAAATTTAAGATACAACTACGACGCCTCTCTGACTATAAGTTCCTTTTTTGACACTGTCGCCAACTCTATCAGAGATGAAACCGAAGTCCCAGCTGAAGACATGCTATTTACGATTACTTACAGCGATGGCTATGTAATCGACACAGTAGTGCCAAATGAATATAATCTGAGTAATCCTCAGTTAGTACGCCTACCTCCTGGATCATATCAAGTGAGTGTTACCAACATTCCAAGCGGAACTAATTTAGGAGGGGGTATCACCAACCCACATACAATCGACATTTTACCAAACGAAAGTTATGTTAGAGATTATCCTTTCACTCCGTTTACTAATAATACTTTCCAGGGTTATGTATTCATAGATAGAAATAGAGATAATGTTTTACAAATAGATGGGGAAGATCAGAATATCGGAAATACTTTTGATAATGAAAGTGTCTTCGAAGGAGCTACAGTAAATATAATAGGGCCACTAGGTGTGTACTCTACAACAACAGATGTTAATGGCTACTACGAAATTCCTAACCTACCTAGTGGTAACTACTTACTACACGAAGATGGAGACGAAAGTCAGGCCTTAGTTGATTTAAATAACCCACTAGCTAACCAAGTAGAATTTCATTGCTATACAGCTATTACCTGTAGGCTCTATGGTAGCGATGCTGATGGACAAAATGATTGGTCACTAAGACCTAGCCAGATAGAATCGATTAGAAGAGGTATAGATTTAAAAAATGCTACCGTATCCAATAGTTACTACACCTACTCCTACACAAGTACTTTGAATGCGCGATGTATAGATGATCTCAACGGTGATGGAACCATTACTAGCTACCCCGAAACGGGATATACTGAAGAGGAAATTGAAGGTTGTAGTTTTAGAATTACAACACCTACTGGAGAATTCTTGACTTTTGATGTAGGTAAAAATATCTCAGCTACAAGTCTACCTCCAGGTGATTATAGTATTACTTTATTAAGCAACGCTCCAAATCGTATTAATACCAATACTACTAGAAGAGACACTTCACCATTCATTAATCTCGGTAGTCTAGATGAAGTAAACGCTACTTTCACCACCGGTGGAGGAAGAAGACAAACTGCCTACTTCAATTTCATGCAGTTCACTACCCCAATAACTAACAACGCTTCTATAACAGGTAAAACTTACGTTGATAGAGCTGAAGATAACATCTACCAACCTGAGGGCATTGATGGCAGCGCCCAAACTATAGAAGATAATGATGTACTGATACCTAATATCCCAATCTCACTAGATGGTAACACCCAAGCTGGGAATGTTAATAGAAATACAACTACCAACAACGAAGGTAAGTATCAATTTACAGACTTACCAGGCGGTACCTACGACATAGAAGTAGATTTTGAACAATAACTGATTAAATGTACGATAACAAAGCTGTAACTATAAATTTTAGTAAGTTTAAATTAGCTCTTGGATTAATTGGTTCAACAATCTTTGTGTCTGGAGGTTTATTCCTCATAGTAGTTGCACCTCTAAGATTAGCAATTGATGAAGCACTTACAACGGATCCAGTAATTTACTTTATAGTCGGACTCGCTAATATTTTGTTTTTCGGCTATGCAGGTTTATTTTTTATTAAAACTCTCTTAAGCAGCAAACCGGCTATAATAATAAATACTAAAGGAGTTTTTGATAATTCCAATGCCACATCGATAGGTTTCATACCTTGGGAAGATATTGAACAAATAAAAAAACTAAAAGTACTCAACCAAAAATTTATTGCTCTGATATTAAAAGATCCTCAAAGTTACTTGAATCGAGAACCAAATTTTGTAAGACGAAAGATTATGGAATACAATCTTAAGTATTATCATTCACCCATTTCTATATCCTGTAATTTTCTGATTACAAACTTTAAGGAATTGTACCAACTACTACGTAAAAAAATTGAAAATTGAGAACTCTAGCTATCTATAAAATACTACTCACTGTTATTCTTTTTAATCTACGAGATAATAGATCACCAGCATTATCACCGCTAATATTAAACTCTGAATCTGGATTTACAAAAAACGCAGAACTCAGCCTATTTCTTTTTTTACAAGCTACTACCCTATGTAATGTAGACATATATTTTCCGTTACTTATAGATTCAAGCATTTCGCCAAATATCACTAAGCATTCATTACATTGAAAATTTACTTCGCACCAGCCCTCTTTAAGTTTAATTTCGAGACCTTCCAAAGACGCAAATGGTAACAGTGTGAATAAATTTATATCTTTGTGAGGATTGCTTATTGTCGATCCAACGTTTGAAGGTGGGTAAAATAAAATACGATAAATATTTTTATTTAGATTTTTTAATACCGTATTTTTGATTTCTAAACTATCATTGGTTTCAAAATCATGAGATATTTGCATAGAAATCTTTTTAAGATAAGAGTACATTTTCA
>JBCDGH010000017.1:0-25459 GCA_038751365.1 Patescibacteria group bacterium
CCTAAAAGTATTGCTTCACAGATTTCAATCCTAATCGAAAAAAATCAAGTTGAAAACCTAGAAGATGCAGCTAAATATAACGCCAAGTATATTTCTAAGTCTATGCAGGATTATTATGAAAAAATGAAGAGAGATTTAGAAAATAAAGCTGAATTAAATAATAAAAATTCTAGGTAATATGGAAATATATCATCAAGAGCAAACAGTAGGGCAATTAGAAAAGAGAAAAGGTGGTTACTATTACTTGATGATTGCTAAAGATGTGGTTGATAAGTACCCAAGCAAAAGACATACCGGATTTATATGCACACTAGAAAAAAGCCTTAGATTTCAGTGTGGTCTTAATCACCTGGGTGACGGTAACTATTTCATAATCATTAGTAAAAATAATCTAGAGCTGGTAAACAAAAAGCTAGGTGATAAAATTTATTTTGAGTTAGAAGAAGACCCAGATCCTCTTGGTGTGCCCATACCAGAAGTTTTGAAATCGTTATTTGAAGATCAAGACTTGAAAAATACTTTTGATAGCCTTACTCTGGGTAAAAAAAGACATGTTATTCATACAGTTTCAAGGATAAAAGATCCTGAAAAACAAACCCAAGCTGCATTTAGGGCAATTTATAGCTTTATAAAGTCTAGTAGCTAATTTTGACTTTCTGTAGCTACTGAGTAGTCTTGCATAGCAATCCACAAGATACTCCAATACATAGACACTGTTTGGTTTTCCCAAAGATGTAAGAACAGATTACCGATTAGTATGGCTAAAAAACCTAAGCTAAATTGTAACTCTCTAAAAGTCAAAACTTGCTTTGTATAGAAACCTTTGAATAGCTTTTGTACTGGATAAGTAAGTAATGCTATGTAAGCCAAAGCATAGAATATACCCCCATTTAAGATTAGCTGAATATACCAATTTTCTGGAATTGTGATGCGGTAGTGTAAGATATACCAGTCATAGCTAACATAATTAAACTTTTTATACAGAAGGTTGTCTGTAAATAGATCTTGATATATAGATTTGGCAGCCGGTCCGCTGTTTCCTAGACCTAGACCAGTCAAAGCTATTGTTGGGGATTCTGTTAGAATACTTAAACTAGCCATAGTTTGTCTATAATGTTCTACCGTAGACGAAGGCTTTGCTATAGACTCAGGTATAAATTGACCTGGAATCTCAAAAATTGGACTTTTAGTCTGAAAACCAACGTATATAGGAAATAGGGTAATTACTAGCGGAATTGTAATTATACTACTAAATAATAGTTTTCTCAAAAACCTCCTTGGTAAAAAATAGGTTATAGTTAGTAGTAACCAAACTCCAAGCCCAAGAACAGCAAATCTAGCAGCAGTTAAAAATATCAAACAAGTTATCAAAAGACTAAGCAAGCCATAAGCTACTTTAGATCGGTTTTTTTTGGTCAAATTGATTGTGAATAATGGTAAAATCAGCAATAAATAACTTGCCATATGGTTGGGAGTGGAAAATGTTCCAGCTAGGCGACAACTATTCTGTCCAAAATCAATCACATGACAGGTGGGTGCAGAGACTAGGTACTCCACCTGGCTCTCTGAGCCAAATCCAATAAAGCTATTAACAGTTTGCTGTCCGAGTAGTAATTGCGCTGATACAAATACTACTACAAGACTAAACCCCGCGAATACAAATTTAACCAAGTTATTTCTGAAATAGTTAAAACTTTCTAAATCATACCGGTTTTTTTTGGTATTTAGCCAAGTGGTTATAATTGCAAAAAACCATAGCCAAAATAATTCAAATCGAAAACCAATAATGTAGATATAGCTGTGAAATTCTCCAAAGATTATTGAGTTGAAAGTGACTACTAAGGTGCAAAAAACTATTAGAATTAGTGGCGCTAGGACTTTTAATTGTTCTAATTTGGGTATTGAGTTTGATTTTTCTAGTTTTTTTTGGTTCTGAAAGTATCTTAATATCTGTATACCCAGTTGAATGCAAATAACTACTATTAGAGCTTCTTTCCACAGATTAAGCCAAATTGGCAAACTAAGTTTAACTGTTATAAAACTAGCAAAGATAGTCTGTACAGGTAAAAATAAAGCTAGAAGAAAAAAGCAGCACTGACTTATCTTTGGCATTTAGCTTAGATTTTTGAGTTTTTGGATTCGTTCTTCGATAGGCGGGTGACTGCTAAACCAGCCTGAAACTTTTTGCCCAAAGCTTTTCTTTGGAGGGGCTATGTAAAAGTGATTCATAGCTGTAGAGTAGTGATTTGTTGGGGTAGGGTTCTTATAGAGCTTTTCTAGTGCGCTCATAAGCCCTTTAGGGTATCTAGTAAAGACTACAGCAGTAGCATCGGCTAATGATTCTCGTGATCTAGAGACTGCAAATTGAATTAAAGTTGCCACGATTGGGGCTAATATTAAGGTAACTACGTAAATCACCAAAATGAAAGGGCTTTTCATATCATCGCTATCTCTACTAGATCTTCCACCTCCCCAAAATAGCGTACGAAAGCCTATGTCAGCAATAAAACTAATCACACTTGCCAAGACCATGGTCACAGTCATCACCAAAATATCTCGATTTTTAATGTGAGCTAGTTCGTGAGCAATTACTCCTTCTAATTCGTTTTTATCTAATAGGTTCAAGATACCTTGATTTAGACAAATACTAGCATGCTCAGGGTCACGGCCGCAAGCAAAAGCGTTAGCAGATGGGTCTGGGCTGATATGCACTTTGGGTTTGGGTATATCAGCGACTTTACTGAGGTTTTCGACTAGATTGTGGATTTCGGGAGCTTTCTGAGGGCTAACTTCTTTGGCTCTGGCTACCGTTAGAGCTATTTTGTCTCCAGTATAGTAAGCAATTAGAGCTTGAACTAAGGAAATAACAAGACCGATTACCGCGAAGATTGGGGTGTTATTTACTGCTCCAATAACATAAAAGACCGCACTGACTAAGCCAACGAATAAAAATATCAAAAGCCAAGTCTTACGTACATTTTTACTTTGGTAGGTGTAAGCAGACATTCTGAGTTAAAAGTAGTTAGGGTAAGTTGTTTTGTCAATCTTGTGTATAGGTAAAATATAGGCAAAAATCGATCTATCGCAACTTGCAAGTCTAATTTAGATAAGCGCTGTTATGAATGTCGATAGAGTCTACAATATTCCTAAAGTCTTCAGGAGCTACTTTACTCTGAGCTTCTTCCAAACCTTTCATAAACTTAGCTCTAGATTCCCTCTTTACGTTTTCTAGTTCTTTAACAAAATAAAGTTTGGTGCTTGAGATATCTACTTGACCATTGTTATCATTCATAATTTTGCGTCTGACTAAATCAGTACCGGCTTCAGTAAATTTTAGTAAAAGCCTTTCTACTTCGACATGACTTATATGTAGTAGATTACTTATTGTATTTATCCCTTTAGTTTTGGTTGTTTGGTTTGAGTGAGTTGCTTGAGCTAGGGCAAAGCTAAGCTGTGCAAAGTTGCGAATGCGTTGTCTTGGGTTGGAAGTCGAAAGAAAGTTATCGTTCTGTATGTATATTTTATCTGCAGGATCCAGTTTTAAAACGCTGGATATAGTTCCTTGACCAGTAGTACTCAAATTCTGTAAATTTTCAATAGCATATTTGACTCCAATTTTCTGGCGCAGCGACTCTGAATAAAAGTTGTTTGAACCAAGTGCCTCCTTTATTTCTCCTATAAGTATGGTATAGATAGCAGCTGATCTCTGACCATTTTGTATGCCTTCGCTTAAAGTTCTAGAGTTGTGATCGATTAGTGTCTGAGTCAAAGATCCTGAGTATTTGTTGTGAGCGACAGCTCTGATTGCCACTGCTTTTTGGAGAATTGTCAGTCTTTGCTGAGGACTATATTTTTTATCAAAATTCTCTGCACCATTGGCTTCGATCACTTCTTGACCTACATTTGTCTGGGCTAGTTGAGTATAGCTCATAGCCTTAATTTCGGTAATAATTTGTGCGGAATCAGATGCGTTTGTTCCAAACTCGTTTAGACTAGCTGAATCTTTTAGATACTTTACTAAAAATTTTTGTTGGTGAGTATTTAGTTGTTTAAAGTCAACGCAGTTTTTTGCAGTTAAAGGTATATGGCTGGCTGTGGGCAGAGCATTAAAGTGTCTAATATCTAGTTCATTATTCTGCAGATCTATCAAATATCTTGTTAAATCGTCTTTAGCAATAAACTCTTGGTTAACCGCCCTAAGACCGATAGTGATAGCCGCTTCTACTTGCTGATCAGTTTCTTGAGTAGGCTGTAGTTGATTCTGAACTGTCTTCTCAGCTTGTAGAGCAAAAGCTTGATTATTCATGTTGATAATCTGACTAATATCACCTCCGGCGTCTAAATAACCTTGTCTAATTTGTTCATCTTGCAGTATGTATGGGTCTGAAATTACCTCTGAATTACCGGCTATACTAGCTCCATGTTTTCTTCGATGTTCTGGATTAGAAAGTAAATAAGGATAACGATCCAACACCGCTGAGGAATCATCCACTAAGTCTCTTGCTAAGGCTACTACTTCTGGATTACCTTGGGCTAGGTTAGGGAAACTACCATCCCGAACAGCATCTTCGAATAGTCTCTTGTAGCTTACTCTAAGACCGTTACTCATGTTTTCTATGCTAGGTAAGTTATTTTGGACTAGCATTTTAGCGAACTTTGGGTGAATAGGCTTCAAGTTCAAGGCTTGTCTCCTAGCTTCTTGAGCTCTTTCTCGGATCTCTCTATCAAGAGGGCTCAGTCCAGATTCTTGAGCTTTATTTTCAATAAGTTGAATTTCCTCCTTGCCAAGACCTGGAAACATGGAATCTTCAAACATAACGTCTGCAAAGTTCTTACCAAACCATTTGCGCATAGTTAACTCAATATTACCTAAAGCAGTTGTTTCCACTTCTTTATATTTGCTTTCTGATACTTTGTTTAAGGATTCTATGGGATTCATAGTACTAAGAATATAGCCTAAATGCTACTTTTGGTCAACGTCATTGGCGTGGAGTAGCTGGTCAAGCGTAGCGGCTTTTTGAGTCCTAGGTATATTTGGTGTGGTTGTTGCTGAGTTTGGTGGTCTAAGTGTTCTAGGGGGTTGTGGTGTAGGTATGTAGCCTGAATTGCTTGGTATGTTTGTGTTTGGTGTTGAATTTATGGGATTAATGCTATTTTGGATATTTAGAGTAGGTTGCCCTACTTGTTCTGCTTGGTCGACTACAGCTTTTACTTCTTCTGTAGTTAAGGTGGTGTTGAACTTCCGAGTTTGGACACCGTCAAGATCGCTTGCCTTTAGTTGGTTACGCCTATCTAAAGCATTTTGAAGTCTATACTCGGCATAGATTTCTGCTTCTTCAGGAGTGATTACAGGTTCGTTCATCATCGCCAATTTAGACTGAACTTCATCCGGTACTTGACCCAAATCTATAGATTCCAAGAAAGTAGCTTGCTCTTCAGGACTCAGCATTGGTAGTATTTTTTGTATTTTACCTTCTACTATTTCTTGAGTATATACTATTTTATTTGTTTCGGTGATTTGAATGCTTTCCTCTAGTAAATTGTGTAATTTATCCAAAACAGTCCTCCTCTCGTTTTTCTCAGTTTCCATAAAAGCTTGATATAACTGAGTAGCATAATCTTTCTCAAAGATGTTACTAGCATAGCCGGAGATTAGTATTTTTAAAAATTCGTTCCAAATAGGTATATCTTCGGTTAGTAAGTTAGCAGGCATTCCTAGCTCTAGCTCCCTCAATACTTCTTTATCGGTTTGTGCTGAGTTATTGTACTCTGCTAAAAGCTGTTCTGCAGTTTCAGTCTCAGAATTGGTTTGATCCGTGTTGTTATTGTTTATTTGGTTCATAAAATATACTATTTAAATATGAATTTACCGAAGATGTTAGATACCTTAGAGGCAAAATTCTCACCACCAGATTTAGATATTTCATCACTCATTTTGTCGTTTTTATTACTTTCAAAAGCACTTCTAGCAGCGCCGAATCCTTTCTTAGTTTCAATAAAGTCGATATCTCCCTGTGCTCCATTTGGTCCTTCATTCCTAAAAATGTATTTTTCATTGAAATGCCCCTCGCCTTCTGCCCTGAACTTTTCTTGCAATAGTTCTGCATTGGTAACAACACGACTTACTCTCTGGGTAAATTGTCCTTGATTATTTGGATCAGGAATTTGTTCGTAAAGATTAAATCGAGCATCTAAGTCAATACCATACTTATTAAAGGTGTCTCTGGCTCGTTGTGTTGATCCTGGGTCATTAGGATCGCTGGAGTAATAATCACCCAAAGCTTGGCTAAGCTCTCTCATGTCTCTCTTTCGCTGCTGTTCGTTGGTAGTATTTTTAAACAGATTATTTTTATTTTGGTCGATTTGAATATCAGAGCCTAGTAGATCAGTAATAGCGAAATCACCTTTAGTAGAGCGTCCGTCAAATTTGTTTTGAATTCTAGCAGCACCTACTTTCTCAAACATTTCTGTATTTCCCCAATCTTCATCTTGTATAGCCTTTTCTATTGCCAGTTCAGCAATACCATGGATTTTAGCTCTTTTAGTACCTTTTTTCCCAGCTGAAGCGTAACGCATTGAGGCTTGCTTGACTCTGTTGTTATTAGCAGAGCGGCTATTTGTATAAGCTTTAGCTTTACTACCTACTACTCTTTGAAGAATTTCTAACTTTTCTTCTTGCTTAGCATTTTCGTACTGCGTACCAAGATTATCTATAACTTCTTGTCCGACGTGTGTGTTTTCATACTTATCTATCAAAAATTCACGTTGTAGTACCTCAAATTGTTCTTTTTCAGTTGTAGCATTGGTATAATCGTTGCTTTGGAGTGCTCTTTGACCAGCTGAGCTACTTTCATATTCTTGCCTCTTAGCAATTTTTTGGGTGTCATCAAGTTTATCGAAATTTTTGCTTTTTATACTATTTAAAAAATCGTTGTCATTAATGATATCGTGCCCAAACTCCTTAATAGTATTTTCTGCTTCCAGATGCTCTAACATGTCATCTTGAGCGGTAGCACTAAAATTATTGAATGAGACAGTTTGGTTTTTTAGTTCATTCTGTATGGCTTGCTCTTGCTGTTTAGCATTTAAGTTATTGAAGTTAGAAATTGAATTCTGAATAGCAACCTTTCTTCTCTCAACTTCTTGTCTTATCTCCTGGTTATTGACCTTAGTAAACTTGTCCCAGGTCATTTTATCTTGTCTGAGATCGACTTGTTCACGTACAAGGTTATCTTCAGCCACAAATCTATTACCTACCTCTCTATTGGCTACATTAACTGCTGATTTTATGTCTTCACTACTTTCGTTTCCAAAAGCTAAATTTACTTCAGCTTGAGCTGCTTCTTGAGATTGAAAATCATACCCTCTTTGAATCTTCTCGAAGAGTGCTTTCATATCTCCACCGGCTTCTTCATAGCCTTTTACTATATCGGGATCAGCAAAGTTTCTACCGCTTGCATTTTTGAATTTCTCGATATTTGTAGCGTATTCAGCTCCAGCATTTTTACGATCTTGACTATTTTCTTGTAGTTGAGGTTCTTTCTCCGCGAGTTTTGCTCTGGTGGCAGCATCTAAGTTTCCAAATTTATCTTGAGCAAATTTGATTGACCTTTGATTACTAAATAGTTCTCTGGCGAGGCTTTCATCATCGGCTGCTTGATTCATTAATTGTTCGAAAATTCTATTTTGCCCCTTATCCCATTTGTTAGGATCAGTTGGAAAGTCTTTAATCACAGATTTAGCAATAGCTCTGGCAATTATTGGGCTAATTTTTTTACCGGCAGTTTTCATAGCTTTTTTCCCTGCTTCTAAGATTCTTTCCTGCATCTCTATCGCGTATGGTGAAGGTTTGCCTTCCTTATCAGCCTCTTCTTCTAGATTTTTAATGAAATTTTTGTCTTGACTTGCCCAACGACTAAGATCATCGTCACCGTCAAGCATGCTAATTATCGTTTGATTGTCAGTAGACGATCTAATTCTTTTTTCTAGTCCTGATAAAGCTCTTTCGTTGAATTCAGCTGCTCTACCTTGCCTCATTCTATCTAAACCTTCAACTAGTTTTTTAGGAGATTTAGCTATACCTTGGGCTATGTAAGGAGTAAACTCTACTGCATTTCCAAGACCCTGAAATAAACCGGCTCTCGCGACTCCACCACCGATTTTTTGAGCTCGACCTAGGCTTCTACGCAAAAAGTTTTTGCTCTTTAGGTTCTTGTCAGCACTTGTTTGACCACTACTATCTTTTTTACCTTCAATGAGTCTAGTACTAAATTCGCCAGCTCTTGTAAACAAGCCTTTTTTACCAACTCCAGGGATTAATGTAGTAGCTTTATTTAAGCCCCTGCCAGCTACGCCTATGGAAGTGCCGTAAGCCGAAGCAAAAGGTTTTACGTACTTACCGACTGAACTTATAGCACTCTTGGCAAAGTTTTCGAAGTCTTTGTCGATAAAGTTGGTTACTGCATACAGGGCTCCGATACTAATTACTGCTCCCAAGATTACTTGTAGAGATAACGTAAACTCGCTTACACCTCTAGCTGCCCCATCATTGACTACCGATAACTGTCTACTAGCATTAATCTCAGCAAAGCTCTCTGTGAGTAGATTTACCATGGCTAAAGCAAAAATAAATATCGGATAGAAGCTAGACCACTTGACCATTTTATCTACCCATTTTTTACCCATTGGCTTGAGGGCGTCTATTGGCGATAGGTAAGTGGCTAAAGCTATGGGTGAAGTAATCATTAAGAGCCACAAACCTACTACTCTCATCACTGCCATGTAAGCCGTCTTCCAAAAAACTACAATAGCTACACATATCATTATCAAGAATAATGCCTCGCTGATTAAGGCGGCTGTAGCTTGACCAGACTTTCCGCTAAATAGACCGGTAATAGGGCTTATACTCGTACTAGCTAGCGAGCCGATTTGCCCACCAAAATCTTTAGTGATATCGCACTCTGTAGAAGGTACGTTGGTTTGACCTGCTGGAGGTGTATTAGTGTCAGCAGGGGTTTGGCTAGCAGGTTGCTTGCCGGCTTCAAGTTGCTTACCACAACGCAGTACAGAGACTCTACCAATTGAGTTGATGACACTGCCCATGAGTGCAGCACTTATGTCTTCGTTGCTAGTTCCTTCTCTAGAAACAGCATAGCTGTAAAGAAAAATTTCACCAATACCTTGAGTGATATTAATTATTGTAGCAGTACCTACAATAGTAAAGTTCAAGGCTATAGCTATAATGACTACGCTTTGCAAGAATTCTTGTACGTTTTTCTTGAGGTCTTTGAGGTTCAAAAGATAACCAAAACCAACGTAAATGAATGAGCCTAGTATCAATAAATTAGTTACGCTTATCAAAAGAGTCCAAGGAGCTACAGCAACCTCAAAAAAATCGGCTCCAGCAGGATTGGTACGTAAGAAAAAGAGAATTATCTGACCCAAAAAATATAATACTAAGACAGCTATCCAGCCTAGGAAGTATACAAACCAAAGTAGAATGGCTGAGACTATGCTAAACAGGGCTGATAGTAGCTTACTACCCTCTTTTTCTACAAGACCTTTGTCTTTACTTTCGATTGCTTCAGTGACTACTCCACCAGTAGTTGCGTTATAGGTTACTCTATTGCCACTACCGTCTATGGCTTCAATATTTTCACCATCTTTTTTACCTACGATGGTTCCGTTATTACAAACTTGTAGCTGGTCACTTTCGGAAGCTCCAACTTTCCTTGCTTTAGTTTTTTGCTCTTCAGTAAGGTCACTAAAACTAACCTCCTTACAGTCTTTTAGTTGTTGTTGGTTAGTAATATTTACTTCTAAACCATCAACAATTCGTGCTGCGTCTGGTCTGTCTTTATCCTCTTCTAACTCTTTTTTAAATTCTCCAAGGTTTTTATGTTTAGTGCAATCATAGGTATCGGTTAAAGTGTTTTTTAGCGCCCCCGGTATATTGATAAAAATATCACTAACAATTGGTATTCGTTGACTAACAGACTTACAAACATCATTTACATCATTTCCATTTGGACCGTAGTCTCCTATAAATATAGTGTCACCATCAGCAGTTTTAAAGACTCTACCATCTCCAGTTTTCCAGTTGGTAACGGTGGCAGATTGATCACCGGTAGCTGCAGTATCTTCACTACTAAAATAGATTACTTCTGGTTTACAATTGACTTTCAAATCGCCACCATCATCGTAAGCCACACAAGGTGTCTGTGAAAGAACTTGAGTTTTACCTTGTTCAGTACATGATAAACTAACTTCATCACCATTCTTAGTAGCATTACAGGTATAACCATTGTCAGTAACTGTTTTTTGAGTGGTTCCAGCGCTGTTTACTTTAATGGCACAAATCGTAGTACTATTTCGATATTGCCTACATTGTTGATACTGTTCATTACCAGAGTTACAATTATCTATTTGAGCTTCTTCGATATCACAAGATAGTCTCCAATGGGTTGGATTTCCATTACCTGAGGTGCAGAAGTAGTTTGTAGTAGTTATAATTGAGACGTCTAGTGTTCTATATTCAATTTCTACACAACCTTTATTATTTCCACAGTTGCCGCTACTTATGTCGTTACAATTTTCCACTAAATAGCCTTCTGTTACTACAGCTTCTACGTTGATTGTAGCACCTAGACCACTAAAAAGACTAAATAGGGCTAAAAACCCAAGACAGGAAATAAATAAATTTCTAACTAGACGCATTCAATTTTTGTTTTTGTTTAATTGATTTTACTCTAGTTTTTAGAGCTTGGCAAATAATAATTTTTTATTTATTCTAATTCATTCTCTTCTATTAATAGTCGTAATTTAGCTGGAGTGATAGTTTCAATTTTTACAGGCTCGCTATATACTGTGTTTAAAGAACTAAGAGTATAGCTTTGTGTTACTTCTTGCAAAGTAGCTTCAGGAGTCACTAAGCTGTAAGTTACTTGTGTTTGGTCTTGATTAACAGTCTTTACTTTTTGTATAATCCCGGTTTGAGATACTTCGTACTCAGTTAAATTAGTAACGAAAGAGTCTAGACGATATAGTTTGCCCTGACCAGTTAGGTCATTGGTAGCAAACACAAAACTATTTGAGCCACTTTGATTTAAGACACTTATTGGAGTCACTATGCTATAGCCTAGAAAAATACTGGAATTAACTCTAGAATTATAGATAAAATAGGCAAAGTCTGAATTGTATTCCTGAGGGTCTTGGGGTATGATCGAGCCATTATTTAGAGTGTATGAGAATTCTACATTACCAAAGAAAATATCTGGCACTTCTAATAGCCATAGATCAGGGCTAAGGGTCTGTATCCGAAAATTCTGGTAGTACTCGGTCTCTGCGTTAGATAGATCAGGTTCTACAGGTATTGAAAAGACAACAGTGCCCTCATTACCTTCCTCTACTTCAGTTATTGAGCCAGAATCTATTACTGTTTGAATTTCATCTGAGATTTGTTCAGTAATTTGAGATGTATCGTCAATCACTTGTTGGATCTCTTCTTCTCCGGGTTGTGCTCGATCTAGAGAAGAACGTAAGAACCAGGTCAAAACTAAACTTAAGCCAATTAAGATAGCTAGTGTACTGATAGTCAAAATTCTTCTTCTGGTCATAAAATAAGCTTATACGCTATCTACTATATCACTATTTGGATCTTCCAGAAATTTAAACAAGTTAATAGAAACTATATTTTGTTCTAGGCTGTTAGTGTTACCGAGATTTTGGTATATCTTATAGATACCATTTTCTTGAGTTTCAATCTTGTTAATAAAGCTTGGCTCTACTGTTTGAATTGCTTGAATATTTTTAAAATCAGGTTCTGAAATATATAGGCTATCGCTTCCGTCTAAGCTCTTTACAGCATAAAACCAATAGAAATTATTTTGGTAGTTGAATTCACTTACATATTCGATGTCTCCACCCAAGTAGATTAGTTGTTCATTCCTTTTAAGAAAGACAGTATTACTTGTTTTTGCAAGTTCAGGAAATGAGTCATAATCCACATCACCAATTGGAGAATAAGCTCTGATGGCTGCTTCTTGTTCTGCTGTTAAGGCAGAGTTGACGATTAAGATTTGGTTACCACTGGTCAAGTCTTTTACAGTGTCTGGTTGCTGCTGTATTTCGTCTCTAATCTGAATTTCAGCGAAGCTGTCAGGTTCTGTTTCTAAGTTGTTTACATCTTCTATTAGGTCTGACGAGCTATTTTCATTTTCAGTCATATTTGTTTGTGAGTTTGCTTGCTCTTGCTGGTTATTTTGTCCGCCGTTTCTACCAACTAAGGCAAGAACAGTGATAACGATAAAAACTACAGGCAGAATTATCAGCAGTATAATTTTTTTGAGATTGTAATTAGTCATCATATTATTTACATTTAGTAACAACACTATTAGGTGGTGGTCCGGCTTTTTCTTCGGTAACAAAAACTCCAGTTAGTTTTCCTGTGGAACCGTCATCGGGATCGGTACCAGTACTGCCCTTCCAAGCTTGCGGTCCGTCGTAGCCCATTTCTCCCCCGTTGTAGAATTTACCGTTTCCGTCAGCTACAGCTATATCACCTGCAGTATCGTGGGTAGTACCTGGCGAGCCAGCTGTGACGAATACTATTGAACCTGCAGGAGCTTCATAGGGGCTCATGTTTGGATTAGTGTCTATTAAATTAGTTATTCCGTACTTAGGACCATTTTTGACTAACCACTCATGGTAATTGCGAGCTTCTGGTAGCCTTGTAACAGGGGTAGGAATCTTAGCAAAACCTACAGTATTTATAAAATTATTTACGTGACATAAGCACATACCGTCAGGTCTTATACCTTCACTTTTTTGTTTGGCATGAGCTAATAATCTCAACATACTTGAGCTAGAGTTGAATGATGAGCCGCTGCTATTTGCTGGTTCACAGTCTATAACCGATGAGCTGGTGCCGGAATTTTCTGTAGATTGGTTGGGATCAATTGTTTGACCTGCTTTGAGAGCTTTGAATATTTCCTCAAAAGTATTTCTTAATCTAGTAGCGCCTTGACCGTTTTGATCAGCGTTAACATAGACTCCGATGACGTACTTTTTCTTATTTATACTATAGGTTCCCAATGTAGCAGTTACTTGCGAGGTACCACCCCACTTTCGGGAAATATCTTCTAGACCGTTGTTTCTAGCAAGTGCTCCAATACTGAATTGATCATTAGCTGATTTTAGAGCTCTAGAACTGATTGGATAAGTGTTTTCACTTTGAAAGATAGTTCTCATGGCTTTGGATATATCAGTCGCAGTTCCAGTATTTTTGGGAAGTCTTGGCGAGATAGCTTGTTCTGCTGAGGTTCCTTTACCGTTATTTATATTCAAATATTTATTGAAAGCAGTATTGTTAAAACCATAGCTCTTTAGTAATTCTGTAAACTTTTGTTTGGGTGCATTGCTGTTAGGGTCATTGCCGCCTCCAAAATAATATACTAGTCCATTAGTGGCTGTATTTGAACTGTCAGTCAACATTTTATTTAGAGCTTCTTGAATGGTAATTTTTCCTGCTAGGTTTTCAAAGTCTCCCTCTATAGCTGCAGGTATTTCAATTTCGGTACTACCGCTCAGACCTCTTCTTTTCATTTCCTGTTCGATTACAATGGCGATAGGAAGTTTGATTGTACTAACAATACTAGCTGGTGGAGTGTTGGCATTGTAGCTTTGAGCTGAGCCGCTGTCTACCTCTTGAATAATTATACTATGAGCTTGGTTGTTTTGGTTTGTAGCTATAGCTTTAAGATCTAGAGTGTTTGATTTTGTTTTTTCTTGAGCGTGTGCGGGTAGGGGAGTAAATACACTTTTGGCTTTTGCTGCTACTTCTGATATATTTAAAGTGTTAGCTGAGGTAGTTCCTTGATCTTCTGACTTTGGTTCATCGCTCGATTCTTGGTCATTCTCCGACGTTTCGCTGGAATTACTTTCTACACAGCAGGTATTTGCAGATGATGCGCTAGTTGCTCCTGAGCCACCTTTATAAAAAGGGCTATCGTTCAGATCGGTTATAAATTCATTGATTGGCATGCTACCATCTGTACCGTCGTAGCGCCAGTGCCACTGCTCAAATCTTTCTCCTCTGCTTTCGGGAAATGATTGTGTAAAACCGTAAGTTTTAGCGTTTTCTTGTAGCCATTTGTATAAATCTCTGAACTCTTTTCTGCCAGTCCAGTCGCTTTTATTAACACTTCCGATATCAAAAACTAGCCCAGTATGATGTTCGCTATGCCCCGGTGGAGCTGATTGTTGAGCTCTAGCTTTGTAAGCAGTTAAAGCACGATTGTAAGCAGCGCTTCCAGGTTCCATACTATCGTCAAAGAGGTTAGAACTACTAATTATATTAGATTTACCTTGAGCTGTAGAGAAGTAAATGCCTACCTGTGAGTCAATACTACGATATTTAGATACTACCTGCATTATCGGGAATTTTTTACCATAAGCAATTTGCATTTTGAGAAGTGCAGCACTTGCTTCTGGATTTACGCCTCCTGCGTCTTTAAATTGGGGATCGCCATATTCCTTTGCTACTTCTTTTAGGAACTCTTTGTGTTTTGTACTGAGGTCTGAGTATCTTCTAGGTCTAGTAGCTGCTTCTACCCGGATATTACTACTTACAAATTCTAAAGCTTGATTTAATAAAGAAGCTGTTTCGTTAGAACTTTCTTGAGTAGCACCTGAGGAAGTACTGCAACCAGCTTTCACTTTGTCATAGAGCTTTTGCTGCATAATATCTTTCAAAAACGGTCTACCATTTCTTTGCCTGCTACAATTAGTTAGAGTGTTGTAGTATTCTTCGTATTTAGTTACACTGCCAGTAGCGATACCATTTCTATTTTGGGTAATTACCGGAGCTCCAGACGGACGACCTCCTGTGAACCAGTTACCACTTGTAAAGCAAGCACCGTAAGCCTGACTCTGAATATCGATAGCTTCAATAGCTCTAGCCACTTCTTCGCTCCAGCCTCCGTTAGCTTTTTTAATCATACTTTCTACTTGTTGGAGTTGTCCTAGAGTAGGTAAATCTGGATTGATGTTAGCCTTTATAAGTGCATCGGCATAGCGCTGATTACGGTCTTTATTATTTGGACGTTTAGCTAATCGACCTAGTTGTACATTTTCTTGCATGGTGCCATCTCCGGCGTTGAACTGGTTGATACAAGAGGTTTTGTCAGTTTTTACAAATCCTGCTTCTATAGCCCACTGACAGTTTTGAGGGATTTCTGATTTTGGTAGCTGGTATAACCCGATACAATTCTCTCCACTGCAGTTAAAAGTAGGGTTGTTAGAATCACCGTTAGATTCCACTCTTTTCACAAACATTAAATAATAGAAAACTGCTCTACTGAAGCTTTCGTCTGAAGAAATAGCAGGTACTTTAATACCGTTAAACTTTTGTTCAGCACAATTGTAGATACCAGATTGAAAATTACCTGTTGAACCAGTATTGGATCCTCCATCATAACAGCAGTTACTATTGACACTGACTGTACTAGCTCCCACAGCTTGGACATCACCGCGGTTAAAATCAATATGATAATGGTGATAGTGAATTTTTGGATCATTCAAAAAGTTGACACCGTCCAAGTAGTTATCTCCTTTAATCGCATTATAAAGTGGACCTGCTGAAATTATTCTCTGAAGAACCCCAGTATCTTTTAAAGCTCTGGCAAATTCGGAGAAGGCTTGGATAGCTGCCCTGTTGCCGTTATAAGCTTGGGTGTGAGTAAGGTGCTGACCTTTATATCCAACTGCGTCTACATCAAGGGCGTAGCCAGTACCATGATTAGCAGCACCTTGTCTAAAACCACTACTAACCTGAATGTAGTCAAACTTGCCAGAAGTAGCTGTAGCATTCAAGGCCTTTAGTGTGGTCGGTGCCATTAATTTTCGTCTGATTTGAGTAGGAAAGTCTGGACGTGAGCTTTCAACTATTCTTATGACATCTTTGATCTTACCTTCGGAAATAAGTTTGATTGTTTCTTCATCTTCGCCATTGTATACAAAATTACCTGGACCACCTGTGTCAGCGTAGGTATTTATACCCTTAAAAGCATTTAGTATAAATTCTCCTATGTAGCCAGTATTTTGAGCTTTTATTTGAGCTGAGTAACGAGTATCGGAAAGGAATTCTAAATTACCCTCACGTTGGAGATTATCTAAGAGTAGGATAGTCTGTTGTTTGCTTAGAGCTACAGTGCTAGTTGTTTGCTTAGGTAAGTTAGAGTTACTAGCTAATTCCTGATTTGGATTTTGGTTAGTTGAAGTTGAGGCAGACTTATCGCACTCAAATAATTCCGCGTTACGGACAGCCGCCTCACCGTAATCTGTAGATTTGGTATTACCATCTCCACTACCACGACCTACACAGCCTAAGTTTGAATAAGCTGCTAGGTAAAAGTCACCAGCTCTGTCAGGATATTTATTTCTAGCAAACGAGCAGTTTTGAATTAATTTAGTTTTATATTGAGCTTCGGCAAACTTCATTTGCAGAGCCCTATTCTTTACAAATTCAGAAGGAGGCACGTCTTTGCCAGTTACTTGCTTAGAAATACTTTGATAGGTTCCTCCACCTTTAGCTGAGCGACAAAATTGGATTATACCATAACAACCAACTCCATTATCAATATTCCATCTAAAATTACTTTCGGTAGGTGCTAAAGTGATCACCCAGGCAGTGATGTAATCAGGTACTCCGGCCTCGAGACCAGCTGCGATGACTTCTCTAATCTTAGAGACAGGTACTAAGCCATTACTATTTTTTTTAAGACCGTTATTGGCAGTCCACATTTGGATTTCAGTTTTACCTTCCAAAGCCTTGTCAAAGCAAAAATCACCTCCGCTGTAAGATCCTCTAGAGACAGTAGAGCCAGCTGCTTCAGTGGTTACTTGAGCACAAAAGTTGGGGTTGTAGGCTTTGCATATACCCATATCCTCTAGCTGGACTCTTAATGGAGAGCGTAGCCCTTTCTGAATGCCTGAAGTTGCTGAACTAGCTAGAGAAGCTGGTAGGGTAGCTCCTATTATTCCTGCTTCAATAACATTTCTGACGGATTCTATAGGTCTGCAATATATTTCTAATATACTAATTATCATACCCATGAACATAGCAATAAAAAAAAGAACTATTACTACATTAGTTAGTATCGGAACTAAAGTTTTTTTAAGAACTTCTAAGGTTAATTTATTCTTTAATCTCTTTACTGGTTTTGGTAGTGCTTTTAAGGCAGCCTTAGCTAGTTTATTACTCTTTAAAGCTTTAGATTCTAGCAAGTTGGCTTTTGTGTCTTTGCCAGCGTCACGAGCTTCTTGTGCACTAATCAATCTTTTGTCTCTGGCTTTAGAGGTAGCGTTGAAGACTCCGCGCACTCTATCAGAAGCACTTTGATTATATTTTATAAAGTTAGCTTCGCGTTTATCTGCCTGTTTCAAACCCTGATCTGCGGCTTTTACTTTGCCTTTACCACGATTTATACGACTTTGAAATTTAAGGTTATCAGCCTCTTTAAGACGTTTAGGATCACTATGATAAGTATCTTTTTTTTGTTCTTCACTGAAGCGATCGTTTTTTAGTGATCTAAAGTTATAATCTTTATCCTTATCTCTTATTTTTTCGTTTGAGCCTGGAAGCTTTCTTTCTGACTCTTCAGTCTTTGGAGTGTATTTGTCTGCAAATTCTTGGTCGCTATTGACACCTTGCTTTTTTCTGTAATCATTCCAGTCTTGCTGTTCTCTTTGCTGCTGGGACGGTTTTAGCTGACTAGGTTTTTTTATTGTAGATGCTAGAGGTGGAATTGGGCTTTGATAGCTCTTTTGGTCAATACTGTTGTTACTATTATCAGTATCAGTTGCTGGGTCTGAAGTTGATTTTGTTTGGCTATCCTCATTTTGGCTAGAATAATCATCGTCATTAGGGTCAGTTGAGGGGGTAGTTTTTGAAGTATTTAATTTAGAGTTTTTATCTACTTTATCAATTTTTGCTGCTGAAGGAACAAATTTGGCATACTGTTCTATCAGACTTTTTCCATAACTTTTATTATACTCGTTAAACAGGTAGTTAAATATCTGAGCTGGGTCACCATCTATATTTTCTGGTTTATAAGCGGCTGTGATGGCTTTTCGAATGTACTTTTCTAGGGTTTGAGTGACGGGAGCTCCATTGCTAATAAGACCAGAAATCTCGGCACTCATAGTCTGGGATACATTGGTATTGACCTCGGCTAGTATCCTTCTAAATTCTCTAGAGTTTGCTGTGTTGTCAGAACTGCTATACTGGTCTGGCATTTTTTTGTATCTGTTTTTGTCTAAATTTTGTTTAGTTACTATACGGGATTATAAGTTAGGTTTGAGTTGTAGTCAAAATCTACACTGGTTATAAAATAGTTAGCACTTGACAACTTCGGTTGCTAATGTTAGTTTAATTTTAACTGAAAATAAATTAAAAATATTGTAATTATGTCTATTGTTTTAGGGATCGACCTAGGTACTACTAATTCGGCTATGGCTTACGTAGTTGGGGGTAAACCATCCATTATTGAGAATGCTGAAGGTGCTAGGACTACTCCGTCTAGCTTCTTTTATAATGCTAAGGATGGCTCAGTTGTAATTGGTGAAATAGCCAAGAGAAATAGCCTCTTGAACCCTGAAGATACTTTTTATGAAGTAAAGAGGTTTATTGGGCGTTCTTTTGAAGACTCTGAAGTTCAAAGTGATTCTAAGTTAATCCCTTATAAAGTAATCAGTAGTGGTAACAAGGTAAAGCTGACTACTAAAGCTGGTAAAGAGTTCTCTCCAGAGGAAGTTTCTGCTGCAGTCCTACGCAAACTGAAAAATGATGCTGAAGCTAAACTTGGTCAGTCTATTTCTGAAGCGGTAATTACTGTGCCTGCTTACTTTAACGACGCTCAAAGGCAAGCCACTAAAGACGCTGGAGAAATTGCAGGTCTTAAAGTACTTAGAATTATCAACGAGCCTACTGCAGCTGCTCTGGCTTATGGTTTTGAGAAAGGCAATGATGAAAAAGTACTAGTTTATGATCTTGGTGGAGGTACTTTTGATGTTACTGTCTTAGATATCTCTAACGAAACTATAGAGGTTTTGGCCACTAATGGGGATACTCATCTAGGTGGAAAAGACTTTGATAAGGCTATTATCGAACATATTATTGCTGAGTTCAAGAAAGATACTGGTGTTGATTTAATTAATGACAAGGCAGCCAAGCAACGTATTAAAGAGGCTGCTGAAAAAGCTAAGCACGATCTATCTACACAATCTGAGCATCAGATAAATCTACCCTTTATTACTATGGGGGCGGATAATCAACCACAACATTTACTAATTACTATTACTAGAGCAAAGCTGGAAGAGCTGGTAGGTGACTTAATCAAAAAGACTATGGAACCAGTTAAGAAAGCCTTAACTGATGCTGGTCTTGATAAGGGACAAATTAACGAAATTTTGATGGTTGGAGGTATGACTCGTATGCCGTTAGTGCAAAAGACTGTCGAAGAGTTCTTTGGTAAAAAACCAAATCTTACAGTTAATCCAGACGAAGTAGTAGCCATGGGTGCAGCTATTCAAGGTGCAGTATTAAAAGGTGATGTAAAAGATATTTTACTGTTGGATGTGACTCCTCTAACTCTAGCTATTGAAACAGCTGGTAGTGTAGCCACAGCTATGATACCCCGCAATACTACAATTCCTACTAGCAAGTCTCAAATCTTCTCTACAGCTGCAGATGGGCAAACAGCGGTTGATGTACATGTAGTGCAGGGTGAAAGACCGTTAGCTGTAGACAACAAATCTTTGGGTAAATTCACTCTTTCAGGTATTCCACCAGCGCCACGAGGCGTACCTCAGATTGAAGTAACTTTTGATCTGGATGCTAATGGTATTTTGACTGTGACCGCAGTAGATAAGGGTACAAGCAAAAAAGCCAATATTACTATCACTGGTTCATCTACATTGTCTGAAGAAGAGAAACAGCAAGCCATTGACGAAGCAGAAAGGCAGAAAGATGCCGACCTAGCTAAGAAAGCTAAAATTGACGCACGCAATAATGCTGAAGCTATAATATTCCAGTCCGATAAGCTGATCAAAGACATGGGAGATAAGTTGTCTAGTGAGGACAAAGACGAACTGACTAAGCTTAAAGGAGATCTAGAAGAATTAATTAAAAAAGAAGATGCTTCTAAGGAAGATATTGAGTCTAAAGCAAAAGAACTTCAAGATAAATTGATGAAGGTAGGAGAAAAAATATACTCTACCGCTGATGCTTCAAGTAGTACTGCTGATCAAAGCCAAGCTGAACCTGACTCAGGTCAAACAGAAACAGAGTCTAAGACAGAGCAGACTCCTCCAGTGGAGGATGTAGAAGCCAAACCTAAAGACGAGTAAGATCGTGTCAAATTAAAAATTGATAATTAGACCTTAACAGAGGTCTTTTTATTTTGCTTATCTTTCCATGTTAACTTACACAAACTTTGACCTAAACTAATTAGTTGTGAAAGTCTGGTATATCATGGTCATAATTTTCAAATCTTTGAGCGTATATTGTTTTTCTATCTCTATGTTGACTTACCAAACTAGGCTCGTTATTCATTTATTGAAACTAGTGTGAAAGTCTGGTAAGAGCTTGTGGGGAATTTATATAGCTCAAAAAGTAAAAAAACCGACTATAGTAAGTCGGAAAATTAGCCAATAACTGTAAGCTCTACTTGGTATCTTTTTTTGTCTTTTTAGAAGGTTTTTCTGTTGATGTATCTTTAGCTTTTGATTTAGTCTTTTTAACTACTTCTGGTTCACTTGTTTTCTCTTTCTTTCTTGTTGAAGTTTGACTGTCTACACTTGCTACTTTAGATTTAGTTGATTCATCTTTGTTGTTTACAGCTTCAGTTTTCTTATCTGAGTTTATTGATTTGGCTTTCTCTGAGGTATTAATTTTTTCTTTGTTACTTTTATTATTACTATTGTCGAAAGCATCTATAATACCATTAAGAACTAGCGAGCTAAGTAAAGTAACTAGTAGCGTAATTAACCAACCAGCTAATAATACTTTACCAATTTTGGTGATGTTTATTTCAGTTTCTTCTAATGATTTACCGATAACTAGATAGCCTTTATCACCTTCTTTAATTGGATATACTATAAAAGCTAAACGAACTTCTTTATCGTCTTCAGGTGCCCAAGTAATTTTATTAACGCCATCTTGCTTAGCTTGTCCAAAGATCTCACTTTCAAGAGTAGGAGATTCTTCGTCTAAACTAGCTGTTGAAGCCTGCACTTCGCCAGAGTCGTTATATATAGACACTACTACTTTATCAGAATCACGTACATCTACTTTTGGACTTTGTTCTATTTGGGAGACTAATTGTTCTAGCTGCGAGTCTACAGTTTCATCATTTTCTAAATATCCTAGAATGTTTTGACCTGTATCAACTAAAGGTGTATTAGCCTCTGTTCTCATAATTTGGTGAGTAGCGATAAAAATAAAACCAAAGATAAAGCTAATTGCGATTGCTAGTACTAACCAGCTTTTTATTTTTTTAAGGTAATTGATCATAATATAAAATTAGTAGTACATTAAGTATTAACGACTGTAGACTATGGTGTGCTCTAAACCAACAAATTTGTCAAATCAAGAACAATAACAATGGTGAGATTTTATCTTTATCTTTTTCGAGGGAGATTGAATAGTTTAAGTTAGCAACTTGACAGTAAACATTGCCAATGTTTTAGATATAATATCAGTTTACACAAAAAACATTTTATAACTATATAACGTAAAAACAACTAATTTATTATGACTAATCCTTATTTACTCTCTATTCAAACAGCTGTTAAGACTATGAAGTCCCTCATCAATATACTAAATAAAACTAAACAGCACATAAATACTGAGAATATATCCGAAGAACAGATACTACAGTCAAGATTAGCTCCAGATATGTTTCCACTGACTAAGCAAATACAGATAGTTTCAGATAATGCTAAAGGTATGGCTGCAAGATTAGGCGGTCTAGAAATACCATCTTATAAGGACAGCGAAAGTTCTATAGATCAGCTAATTGAGAGACTAAATAAAACTATTAACTTTGTTGAGTCAGTACCCAAAGAAAATTTTAATGAGGCTGAGACAAGGCAAATAACCATACAACCAATTCCTGGTAAATATATGTCAGCTCAAGATTATATTAAAGGTTATGGATTACCTAATTTCTTTTTTCACACGGTTACTACTTACGCTATTCTTAGAAATCAAGGGGTGTCAATAGGTAAGAGGGATTATCTTAACATGGAGGATATAAATTTATTTGACCTGGAGTAGTTGGTCAGATGATATCCGAGTGCTTATTCATAGACAAATCTAATTTACTTTACAAAAACTAGGTATCTCTATTTAAAAAGGAAAATCAGGTTATTTTTAATGTTATACGAAGTTAAATGAAATTCAGCTCATCTAAAAAATCCCTTGCCAAAAAAATATTTTCGACATAGTAATTTGATTGCAGATGAATGATCTTAAACAATATATCGTGAATAATTTAGAAGATAGAGAAATTACTAACTCAGAAGTTAGATCATATTACACTTTACTTTATTTCAGTGAAGTGGTTGATCTTAATACTATTGCTTTTCGTAAAAGACTGAAAAAGGTAGGTAACTTTTGGACAGTACAACTTCGCTATAGAGTAGAAGATGAAGAATTCTACAAATTGGCTCTCGAAAAAACCTATGAATTGAAAGAATTCTGGAAGGTTATTTTATGTCTCAAAGATTTAAAAATTATTTTATCCCTGTCAGACTGTTGCTGGCAAGAAGGTAAGAAGGTTTGTCTAGGTTGTGCTATTGGAAAAAATAAGTTTAATATCTAAATTATTAAAATTATTTAACAAGATATTGGCTATAAGATCATTCAGGGTGTCTTGACAATTTAGGTCAAATTTCCTCAAGTTCTGAACTATGCTTGAGAAAATTTCCAAATTTGTGTTTTGGCAAGGTGGGATACTAGTGTTTTTAATACTTATAGTATCCTATTTTTTTATTGGCTCTTCTCTTATTCGTTATACTCCTTTCACTGGAGACGAAATAGCTCATTTATCTGCCTCACACGGTATGTTGGAGGGTTTGGATATTAACTTAGAACACCCACCACTACTTAAGTCCCTAAATGCGCTAGTCCTTCAGGAAAATTATTCTGAATTTAAGACAGGTAATAAGGTTCAATGGGTTAGGTCAGTCTTATTTTTGAACAATAGCCAGTATGACGGTCAGGAGATTATTTATCAGTCTAGACTAGTCTATTTGATTTTTAATTCGATTTTATTAATTTGGTTGTTGCTTTATAGTAGTATTTTAAAATTATTGAATCCAAAGATTGCAGTACTTTTTGGAATCCTTTATGTTTTCTCACCAAGTTTTTACAGTCATAATTTTTTGCTGACATTTGATGTAGCTGGGTCTATAACAGCTCTGATGAGTGCAATGTCTGTCTGTCTTTTTGTACTAAACTACACCAAACTTAATATTTATCAGAAGCTATTTCATTATAGTCTAGTAGGTTTTAGCACATTTCTAGCTGTTAATACTAAATTCAGTAATTATATATTATTATTGGTTTATCTAATGCTAGGTTTAGCTCTTATTGGTTATAATATTTACCTCAAGAGGTATAAATCAGTGATAGCTTTTAGTGTGTCAGCAATATCTACAGTAATTGTAATGTTCGGAATTACTTTTGGTTTATATGCTGCTAGTTATCCGAGCGAAGAAGTAACCATTGCTGCAGGCAACAAAAATCGAATAGAAAATATCTCAGATTACGAAAATGACTATACTAGACCAGCAATTAGACTAGTAGAAGGGTTTGGTGGATCTTTAGGTCGTAGCCAGGATAAATTCAAAAATTTTGTTGGGGATAGGTTTAAAGTTATTACTTATCCAGTATTTATAAATAGAGTCTTTTGGTTTAAAGAGAATCCAATAATTATAGCTTTGTTATTAGCAGTGGTTGGTGTTTTCCTAGCTAAGTTATTTGATCAATTTACAAACGGTGAGCCAGTAAAATACGACTTTGACAAGCATAAATACGGACTAGCTTTGGTTGGAGTTTTTGCACTTTTCCCGTTAATATATTTAGTAGCAGCTTGGGATTCTTCATTGACTATTGGTTATAGACATTTCTATCCTGTTCTTATATTTATCTATTCAGGATTAAGCGCACTCATTTATGTAACCTATTTAAATAAAAACTCTGTTATAAAATCTGTTGTAGTCTTGAGTCTTTTTGCTGCCTATGTAGGCTTTGGTATTGCGGGTATCTCACAGAGTTTGAATTATGTTAATCCTCTATGGACACAAGAAAAGTGGAGGCTTGTTACTGATTCTACACTTAGTTGGGCTGAGAGTGGTGGCTGGACTATGAGATACATGGTAGAGAACGATTTAATTAAGAAAACTGGAGAAAATAAAGAGGTGGTTGAGTGGAATACTTTGATGGATATTTATGGAGGACCGCCTAGGTCTATACACGTTAAAGAATTAATTGGAGATGAGGAGGATGTGGGTAAAAGCAATAAATTCTTCAGGATAGACCTGAGTAAATTGCGTATCAGTGAATTAGAGGTTGAATATTTACTTGTAGATGTTTATACTTTGCAAAAACTAAGTGATAGAGTGGTCACTAAAGCTAGAACTAATCTCGATATAGCCGAGGAAAACATTGATTACTTAATGAACAATGAGCCAATTTACCAAAAGAATGACGTGTCATTTATTTATAAAATAAACTAGAATACATTAAAGGCTCAATTACCTTTACATAAGTGTTTTTTTGTGCTACAGAAGTATTACAGTTTAGCTTCTAGGAGAAGTTACAGTGGTTTACAAAAGAAGACGTATACGCAAGAGCGTTGAGCAGTTGAGTATTGACTCGCATACTGGTACTATCCAATATATTGCTGATTATATCAGCATCAGCAAGTATAAGCCCTCATCACAACAAACAGCTTGGCTCGAATTAGTTGAGTCAGTATTTGATTCAAGAAAAGAGTCAAATAATCTAGAAACTCTTCAAATCTTAACTCAATTAGCTGAAGACTCATTCTTTGACTGGTACGAAAGTTAATAACAAATCATTTATCAAATTTAAGATTTGTCTGTTTTGTTTATCATTTGACATACACTGAAGAATACAACTGAGGTTTGATGACTACCTGAAAGTCATTTGCTTGAGACTAATTTATTTTCTCGGCATTTATTCCATAATCCTACCCCTAAAGGGTAGTTTTTTGTTGCTCTGAAGGACAGTCCAATTTGCCAACACCCTAAACCTAAACTATACTATAGCCTGCTTAAAAAACCAAAACAAATAATACAGGTAGTATATGTTCTTTTTAAATAAAGACAAAAAAAATAATAAAAATAAAACTATAGAAAATAAAGTTGCTAA
>JBCDGH010000018.1:0-25441 GCA_038751365.1 Patescibacteria group bacterium
CCAGGTTTTTCAGGAAATGATACCTTTACCTATACTATTGAAGATGAAGCCGGTAATCAAGATTCAGCTACAGTGACTGTTACGGTAAAGCCAGAAATAATAATATTTCCAGTAATAGACAACCTGTTAAGGACAGGAGGGTTACCTGGAGGTATAAGTCTATTAGTTCTAATAATAGCAGGGTTGCTATACAAACAATCTCAATTAAACAAAGATATAAAGATCAAGACTAGCTAAAGGCTAATTCCAACCCCCTGTAAAAATTTCAGGCTTGCCTTTTATTTTGTAAGTGTGAGCCCCAAAATAATCTCTCTGGGCTTGAATTAAATTCTGGGGTAAATTGTTACTAGTTACACTTATTAAATAATCTTTTGTGGCGTTCAATACTGGCAATGGTATTTGATTGCCTAATAAAGATTGAATCTTAGTAAAACTACTTAGAAACTCATCTTTATACTCATGAATACTCTGGCTTAAGCTAGACTCATTTGCTAATAAACTTGGTATCAAGTTGAGCCAATTACTTCGTATAATACAACCACCTTGCCAAATTCTACATACTTCACTGATGTTAACAGACCAATTATGAACTTTGTTAGCCTCAATAATCAAATCAATACCTTGTAAGTAACTTACTAAAAACATAGTTTCTAAAGCACTTTTCAAAGTATCAAAACCAATACTAGCTGAATCTGTAGTCGGAGAGTAAGATTTTTGTTCAATAGTAAAGTTTTGAGTCTTGGAGCTTAAGACTCTGGCATTAAGTCCAGCAAATATATTTGGTACAGCAATACCTAAATCCATTGCAGATTCTACTGTCCATTTTCCAGTACCTTTAGCACCAGCTTTTTGGTCTATTATGTCTATTAAGAATTTACCTTCTGCACTCTTAGACTTAAGTATATCAATTGTAATATCCAGTAAAAAACTTTTATTATAACCTACATTTAACCTTTCAAAATACTCTCTAATTTCTTCGTTTGAATGACTTAAACTTCTTAGTAGGTCATACACCTCAGTTATAGCCTGCATCATTGAATACTCTATACCATTATGAACCATCTTTACAAAATGACCGCTTGCATACCTACCTACATTTGTGACACAAGGATTACCTTTAAAGTCTTTAGCAGCAGCTTGCTGCAAAATAGGTAATAATTGTTCGACTATTTTTTGATCACCACCAGGCATTATACTCGGACCATTTAGCGCACCCTCTTCACCGCCACTGATTCCACAACCCACAAAATCAAATCCACTTTTACTTAGCTCAAGCTGTCTTTTGTGAGTATCTAACCAGTTAGAATTTCCACAATCTGCAATAATATCGCCCTCATCTAGCAAAGGTCTCAATAGATCAATAAAATCATCGACTGGTTTGCCACTTTTAACTAAAAGAATAATTTTTCTAGGTCTTTCAAGAGACTCAATAAAATCTGTTAGGCTTTCAAAGCCAATTAAGTTATCATAGTTATTAGCTAATAAGTCTAAAGTCTTTTGATAAGAGCGATTATATACAGATGTCTTAAACCCTTTACCAGCAAAGTTGCGAGCTAAATTTTTACCCATGACCGCTAAGCCGATCAGACCAATATTTGATTTTTCTACCATGTTTAGAAATTTGTTGAAAGAGTGTTCTCTGTCAAACTATAACAATTATATTTCCAACTTTCACCAATGATAATTTTTAATAAGTAAGCAACTTATTTATAAGACTAGCTTGTGTAAGTTAACATAGAAAGGGGTATAAAATCTTTTTAGTTATCTCAGTTTTAGTATTGTTGACTTATGGTAGACTACAATAGTTCTTTCTATAATGAGAAAGATAGTGGATACTGCTAGTAGAATCAAACTGGGAACTAAATACATGGAAAAACTTGCAATTTTATCTGAAAGTGCAGTTATAGAAGTAATTTGACTATTAGAGTCAAGATCAAAAGTAACCAAGTCATTTATTTCAAGATTATTAATTGAAGTATTCATAGAGTTTCTTCTAATATTCACGTTATCAATTATTCTATAGACCTGATCATATCCAGACATATTAACAGTGATAGCATTTTTTTCAATGTTAGTTAGCTTGCCTTGGGTCGTCATCTCTAAATTTGATGAGAAAACAGGAATATATAAAGCTAGAACAAACAATAACACAGTATAAATGTAAAGCGTTCTAAATAAAATTATTTTCATAGTACTTATATTTAAATTAAAAACACCTAAAATTTTAGGGTGTACTATCTGCCTAATTTTATAACTTATTGTCAAGCTCTACTGACCCTATTTGCAAAGGGTAATAGATCAATTTGGCTGTAATAACTGTAGATAATATGAATAATTAGGAAATATGTAGATCTAGACAAAAACATTAACCGAAAATACCAAGAAGCTACTTAGGTCTTTTAGTTCCGTATTTACTTCTACTTCTATTTCTTTTAGCTACACCAGCAGCATCTAGCTTTCCTCTGACAATATGATATTTAACACCGGGTAAATCTTTTACACGACCACCTCTGATCAACACCACACTATGTTCTTGTAGATTATGACCGATACCAGGAATATAAGCTAAAACCTCCATCTTGTTGGATAATTTTACCTTAGCAATTTTACGTACAGCAGAGTTAGGCTTCTTTGGAGTAGTAGTGTAAACTTTGGTGCAAACTCCTCTTTTGAAAGGATTGTTGGAAAACAATGGCTTATTTAAAATACCGTTCCAGTTTCTGGCTAAAGCAGGAGATTTAGTTTTCTTAACTTTGCTAGATCTTGGCTTTCTAATTAATTGATTGATAGTTGGCATAATTTATAATATTTTAGTTTGCTGGTATCATCTTATTAGGCAAATTATGATGTCCTGTAAATATGAATAGACGATTGTTTAACCTCAAATCTCTATGTCTGTTTTTAGGTAACATGCCACTTATGGCGTGATATATTGGCGCAGTAGGCTTTTTAGACAAAAGATCATTATAAGAAATTACTTTAAGACCACCAACTCTACCAGAGTGAGTAAAATAGTTTTTCTTTTCAGGCTTTTTACCCGTTAGAACAGCCTTGGCACAATTAATAATTACTACCATACCACCCAAATCTACATCTGCAGAAAAATCTGATCTATTTTTACCCATCAGCAACCTTGCAGCCTCAGAAGCTAATCTACCAATAGGTTGCTTGGAAGCATCTAGGACATACCAAGTTCTTTGTAAGCCAGTTTTGATACCTCTAGTCGTCTTTGTGGAATTTAATATTGCTTGTGACATCTTATTAATATTTATTTCAAATTGATATATCTATTACTCAGTGAGCACTACTACACTCTTATCATGTACGCTAAAATCTTGGGAAAGCTTTATTTGAGATGTGTAACCGCCATTTCTTTCAGCATATTTAGGCACAATTTCTTCAATCATCTTTCTACTGTCGACCTCTGAAAGATACGGTCTTAACCGTCGGTAAGCAAGCTGAATATCAGAACCAGATCTTTTTACCCAGGTCACCATTCTTTCAAACTTAGGTCTAAACCATTTAGCTCGAGCTGTGAAAGTAACAATTTTACCATTTTTGATTAGACCACTACTAAGATCAGTCCAAAGTCTCTTTCTTTCTTCTTCAGTTCTCTTAAACTTTTTAGTTTTCTTAAGATGACGCATACACAAATTACTATTTTACTAACTCTAACACAGTCTGCTCAGATCTATGACCATATTGCCTATGGTAGTTAGACTTAGACTTATACTTGACTACTCTTACTTTTTCACCTCTCTTATGAGCGACTATTTTCGCTTTGGCTGACTTTACTTTACTGTAATCACCGAAACTATAAACCACTTCAACATCGACTAGATCACCTTCGCTTGCTTTTAACCTATCGACAATGAACTTTTGCCCATATTCAACAATATATTGCTTAGAACCTGATTGAACTATCACAGACATAACTATAACTATAAAATCTCTAAAATTTTGACTTCTATCTTATTTTTCAAAGTCTTAAAAGCACACACATCGCCTGGCTTTTTATTGATAATTGCTTGTGCTAACGGAGACTCATTGCTAATTTTACTAGATAGAACGTCTGCCTCACTAATACCAACTATCTTTATATCATCTACACTATTATCAGCCAGATATTGCACCTTCACACTACTACCAATTCTTACACTACTACTCTGCAGTATATCTTCTTCATCGATAATTTCGTAATTACTAAGTACATCTTCAATTTCTTGCTGGCGATTAACTAACTTATCTCTCTCTATTTTGGCAGCATCCAAGCCGGAGTTCTCTCGAGCGTCTCCCTCTGCCCTAGCCTTATTTATCGACTCAAGTATCTCAGGAAGCTTAACCTCTAATATCTCTTTTAATTCTGACTGTAGGTCTATGAGACCTTGCTTAGTTAAATAATTAGTCATGTGGTGCTATCCTTAGCATAGACGAGGAATTTTGAGTTTTTGTCAAGACTATTTAGGTAAAATTTTAAGAATTTTTATTGCCAAGGAGTGCAGCTTAAGTATTCCCAATAAACTGATCAGAGAACTAAATTTCCAATAACTCCAGTACTCACTATTAAAGCTTTCTATAATCTCTATTATCCAGCCTGGATAGGGGTTATTCTGGTCATAATAAACTCCTAGCTGATTCAGAAAATAGGCAAAATGAACAAATAGCACGATAACTAACCACCACATAAATAATTTTGAGAATTTTAAAAAAGCTAAACTAAGTATACTAAAAACAATAAAAAAATGTAGGTACCTGGAATGCATCTTAGTGAAAAACATAAAGTAAGCCCCGGAGCTAATTGTAGTTATAGTTATTGCATCTTTAAAAGTAAGTGCTCTCGTAACTAAAGACTGTAAATTTTTTATATCATTACTAAATAGCCTACGCCAACTTATATGCTGATAATTCAAATAAAGTACTAACATCACTACAGTATAAATCAATATTCCTACCGAGCTTATTGTTAATAATTCTTGCCCATTTACATTAAGTAATGGTTGACTAGCATCACCGTCAACACCTAATAATCTCCATAAATTAGCAGCTCCATTGCTAGAAATATTTAGTCTACCCACGACTGCAAACATAGTACTTCCTGTACGAATATAGTTTAGAGCTAAACAAGGAATTAAAATACTTAAACTAACAATCAAAAATCCAAAACCTTGCCTTCTGGCATAAACCCAGCGATCTAACTTACCTACAAAAGCAAAAAGTGATACGCTTATAAACACTAAGCCTACAAGTCCAATATTTCTAGTTGCTGCAAAATCACTTACCTCAAAGTACCTCAAACCAAGTGCAAAGCACAAGAACACTGGAGATGACCACAAAATAATGTTAAGTATATCCCACCAAGTTTTGCCCTTTAAATGATATATCATTAGAACTGGTAATATCATTATTATTTGTTGCTTTATCCAAAAACCAAAAGCAAACACCAGGCCTGACCAAAAAAAGCGATCTCTGAAAATGCTAATTATATTTCCAAACTTTTTTTCTTTAGCTAAATTATTATTTTCGTTTGCTGGTTTGAGAAAAATTAATTCTAGGCTAATAGCTCCTAGTAAGGAAATAAGAGTATCATTTTGACCCCAGACAGCACTCACAAACCAGAGAGATGGCAAGCAATAAATCAAACCTCCTAAAAAAAAGCTAATACTATATTTAACTCGTAAATTTTTTTCTGGAGAGTACTTACGAACAAGTCGAAATACGTATCCAACTAGGCATATTTCTACAAACCAGTTAAAACTTTTCAAAGCTACTACAAAACCAGTAGCTGTCTCAGTGAATAGCCTAGAGATAGAATATAATACTGTCTCCAGAATTAAACTGAGAAAAGAGTAATCAAAAAATCCATCATAGCTTTTCCAAAACTCAAATATACCTATTTCGAAACCTACTTTACCCCAATTATATTGGGTATATACAGTATCAAAATAGTAGCCGTAATGAAACAAGTTTTGCAACCTAATAACAGTCCCAAAGACAATAGCAACAAAAAAAAATACCTTAATTAAAAGCGGTAAATTATAATAAGTACGAAATATCGACATCCAATTCTCAAAATACTTATCAAGCTTGCTCATACAAAGAAATAAATATCAATTAGAACTTATCGAAGCAAGGCGGAAATGTCAAAAACAAAAAATGAGCAGTTAAGCTCTTAGTTATTTAGTTTTTCTATGGTGGTCCCCGCGCGAGTCGAACGCACAACCTTTTCCTTAGGACGGAACTGCTCTATCCAATTGAGCTAGGGAACCTTAGCTATCATGAAGCTTTAATAGCTCAAAATTGTCAAACTAACTTCAAGAAATTTATTGCTTTCTTAAGCCACTGATCTAACATATCAGGTCTTGCCAGGTAATGATCTCCTTGATCTACAATTAGTAGCTTTGAGCAATTATAGTGGAGACTTTCTCGAGGAGTAACTCTATCTTCACTACCTATAACAACCATACTCTTTTGAGAGAAAGTTTCTGCTATACTGGTATAGTCAACTTCGGTGTTATAAAGATGATAGGCTGAGTCTAAATAGTTTTGCTTAGTCATTTTAGAGTCCTGAATAACAAATCGTCGAAACTCTGTGTTACTGAAGTATTTATTATAATTTAGCCAAGTAATTTTAATATTACTGTCTATTTTCGACATACGTTTTTGGGTAAACCAGAATTTGCTTAAATTTATCTGGTCAAATGCAGGTGCTAAAAAAACTATTCTGGACGCAAGTATTGCTAAAGACGAACTAACAAGTACACATGCTGAATTACTATGAACTACGAAGCTTAGGCTATTTAGGCGGTTTCGACTCTTAAATACTTCAGTTGCAGCTAGTAAATCACTTACCATACGGGAATTAGTCACACTCCTAAAAGCACCGTCGGAAAGACCTAATCCAGTGTAATCAAACCTGAAAGAAGGTACATCCATTGCGATCAAAAGGTCTGCCATTCTTTTGAATTGTGGTTCTGTTGAGGTTTTACGCTCAAAGCCACCTAAAAAGATCACCCCTTCTCTATTTCCTAGATTTCCTGAAGTCACTTCTATACCTCTCAATACGTCATCATTCTGATTTTTAAACTCAACTAAGTTTGTTTTCATTTTTATTTATAATTAATTAATTTACTACTGGTCGGGACGACAGGAATTGAACCTGCTACCACACGCACCCCATGCGCGCATTCTACCGATGAACTACGTCCCGAATGATAGCTAACTTATTAGATAAGTTCACTTTACTAGCTAGGTTTGTCAAATCTGACAGGAAATCAAAATCAAAAGTCTTTGCCTAAAAAAGATTTATTATTCACTATTTAGGTTAGTATGCTCAGAATTTTACTCCACTTTATAATAAACATTTTACTAATACTTGGCTTAGCAGCTGTTTTGCCTGATTTTCAAGTAGTTGGATTTAACCAAGCAGCGATTTTTATTGTTATTCTAGCTATATTAAATTGGACCCTACTACCTATAATTAAGATCTTAACTCTGCCCCTTACCCTCCTAAGTCTAGGCTTGTTCAACGTAATTCTGAATTTGGTAGTAGTTATTATAGTAGCTAATATAGTTGATGGAATTAGCTTAGGTGATAGCACTATTAATCAGCTTTTTATTGCATCTCTAATTAGCATCATTTTAGCAATTGGTAACGGATTGGTAGGTAATTTAGATAAATCTAGGTAAAATCTTAGATAAGTTTTGCCTTAACCTCATCGAGAAAACCAATTGTCAGTAACTCTTGCACTGTTTTTAACTCCAACCCCTTACTCAATAGATAGTTAATTTCTTTGTCTTCAAAGTAACTAATTGTATTTTCGTGACTACAAGATACATCTTTACTGAGAATTTCTAATACTGGATTAGATTCGATATTTGAGTGTGAGGAGACTAAACTTTTCAATTTTAAGCTTGCTAATGAATTCTTGATCGAAGGTGCTGTCCTGACTTTAGCTTCTAGCTTGGTTTTCTTTTTCTTAAAAGAGACATTTTTTGCCAATACTTGGCTTTGAGTTTCATTAGCTAAGTGATTGAAGGTTATATCAATATCATTCACTCTTTCTTTTTGAAAAAAGTTTACTAAATATACTTCAACCTTAGATAAATTCCCTTTAAGATTAAAACCCAAATTCAAGTCACAGCTATCATTATATACAAACAATTTTAGGCTAGACTGGGTATTAATATTAAACTTCACATGTAAAGCAGATTTTTGAACTAAAATGTATACATTTAATGATTTACTAGCTACTACATTGTAGCTATCATCAGAAGCAATATAGTCTAAGTTCTTAATCTTTTTTAACTGCTTTAAGAAACCTGTTTGAGAATCTTGAACTATAGAAAATTTTGATAAGCTCTGTATATGCCCACTAATATCTGATATATAAGATTTAATCATAAGCTGCAAAACCTGAGTGTTTAATGTCTTCTATGAGAGCCTGATTACCTATTTTTACTACCTGACCATTAGATAAAATCGCAACTTGATCGATATTTATTTTCTGTAAAAAATCCAGATTATGGCTGATGATAAGTAGAGTTACTTTTTTAGATTGCAAATAAGTAATAATCTTAAGCAGGTTTTTTAGGCTGTCCACATCTATTCCAGAGTCGACCTCATCTAAAATTACAAATTTAGGTTCTAAAAGTAATAGCTGTATTAATTCAAACTTTTTTTTCTCACCACCAGACATTGACTCAAGCGAACTTCTACTCAAAATATTATCACTAAATTTAAATCTTTTTATAGTAGACTTAACATATTCAAGAAACTCTTTACTACCCATTTGAGGTAAACCTCGATAAAGCTGATGTGTATTAAATATAGTTTTCAAAAAATTAAACGGAGCCACCCCAACTAAATCGACTGGATTTTGAAAGCATAAAAATATTCCTAACTTAGCTCTCTGACTAAGTGAATACTTTTCCAAAGAAGTATCTTCAGTACTCTTGTAGTTATAATAATTTAAGGGATCGATTTGAATTCGACCTCGCTTGATCTGATACGCAGGGTAACCTATAATAGTTTTAGCTAGAGTGCTTTTTCCTGAGCCATTAGACCCTAAGATGAGATAAGTTGAAGCTTTAATAAACTCTAAATTTATTTCTTTTAGCAGTAGCTGATTTTTACAATAAACATCTAAATTTGTAAGCTTTAGCATAGTATTAATAGTTAATTTGATAGTACTAAATGTCAATTTGACTGTCTAGTTCCTAGTTAAAATCGTGTACAAATTCACTATTTTAATTACAAACTTGACCAAGTTGCTTTTTTAAAGATAAAATAATTTATAACTAAAGTTTGTCATTGTGGTAATTAACTATACTAAAGGCGCTATTTTTGACTTAGAAGGCGTTGTCAGCGACACCAGAAAAATTAAAACCCAAGTCAGCGTAGATATGCTGTATGAGAGATATGGAATAGATATCACACCTGAAGATTTTGAGGAGCGCTATGCTGGGATGAAAACTAGACAGTTGTTCAATAATATTTTCAAAGAGTATGAAGTTGACGACGAAATTGATAATTTTGTAGAACTTAGAAATAGCGAGCTGGACTCACAAATTGATAATTATCTACCGATTGTCCCTGGGTCTACCGATTTGATAGACGGTTTCAGGCAAGATGGTTATAAATTAGCCTTAGTAGCTGTTGGTATGAGAGAATGGTCTGACAAAGTAGCCAAAAAAATGAATGTGAGAAGCAAATTTGATGTAATAATCTATTCTGATGAAGTAGAAAAAGTAAAACCTGATTCAGAAATATATCTTTTAGCTGCAGAAAAACTAAGACTAGAACCTGAAAAATGTATAGCTATAGATAGTACAAAAGAAGGTCTAATTTCTGCTACTGAAGCAGGTATGAAATCAATCATTTTGACTGAAAATCCAAGTGACGATGACCTTAAATCAGCTGATATTTTGACTGATGATCTGCGTAAAATTAAAATTGACTCCTTGAAGCTAGTTGATTAAGTCTAACTCTGCTACTACTGGCAAGTGATCAGAGACTGTGATTTCTGGTACGTGGTACGTTTTGCATCGGAAACCCTTCTGAAAAATATAATCGACACGCAGACCTTGCAAATCTGGAATGTTACTGAATATTGGGTGAACTACTTTATTTAGGGAGTTTGAAGTATCTTTATTTACAAGATCAAGGTGTTGACTAAGCAATGCTACTGATGCTGATTTATCATGGATATTCAAATCCCCGGCGAATATAACTGGTATATCTTTAACGTTATTTAGAAAGTTTAGTAACGTTCTAGTTTGTTGAATAGTTTGCAAAGTCTCTTCGCAGCCATATGATACAGTAAAGTGACTGACAATATTACGAAAGTAGATGCCATCTTTATTTTTTAATACAGACCACAAAAAGTTTTTAGGCTCTTCAAAAACGTTATAATACTTGGACTTATCATTCTGAATAGTTGTCTTAATCAAGTCGTGATCTTCAGTATACTCTGTATAATTTGGTAGAGTAGGCTCAAAGAAAACACCCGAATCTACAATTTCTAAGTCAGTTAAGAAGGCGTTGCCACTTAGCGATACCTTCCCTTCATTTGATTTAAGACCACTAAAGGGAGCAAAGACACCATTTAGTTTCAGCTCTTTTTTCAACAATTCAAATGGTTGCTCAATAAATGAGTCACAGTAGTTAAACCTTCCACTGCTTACTTCTTGTAAGTTTACGACATTAGGTTTTTCAGTTTTCAGGAACTCGATAATTTCTTGCAAGTATTTGAAGTGCCAGACATTAAGCTGAATAATTTTCATAGCTAATTAGCTCCAAACACAAATTTTAGCTCTTGTCAAAACAGAGTCTACTTCAAAACCTCATCGGATTCTTCAACATTGGAGTATTTTTTTCCTCGCCATTAACTAATAGTAAACCACTACCTGTATCTCCAATATTCCACTTTGATTTATGTAATTCGAAATTACCACCTACATAATCGCCTTTAATAAATATTTGAGGCTTTGTGCAGTTTAGCTGATATTGACTTGTTGACTCCCACCCATACTCTGTGACTAATTCAGTTAACTGCTCATCATTAAAGTCTTGGTAAAGATAATATATATTAAAACTATTAATAATACCGTTCTCTTGTAATTTATTAAATAATTTTTCACTAGCTGCGCAAAAAGGGCAACCTGTTTTATAAAATATAGTATTTTCTTCCTTAGCTATAGTTCTAAGTTGATCTAAAGTTTTCATACGTTTTTTATTTATTCTTCAAGCCACTTCTCTAAATCCATAGCTGCTTTACAGCCATGCCCAGCTGCAGTTATCGCCTGTCTATAGATTTTATCTTCTACATCTCCTGCCAAAAATATCCCTTCAACATTGCTCATAGTATCATATTTAGAAGTTCTTATTTCCGCTGGCATTCGCAACTGCGGTGTGAGATAACCCACTTCATCCATAGTCAGCTGATTTTGCGCAAAACTAGAATTAGGTATATGTCCAATAGCTACAAATACTCCACTAAGTTCAATCTCAGTAACTTCTCCATTTTGAGTATCTTCAATTGTGACACCTTGTACTTTTTCTTGACCTAGAAAGTCAATAACTTTTTTGTTTAGGACAAACTCTATTTTTGGATTATTTTTTGCTCTATCCAGCATTATCTTTGAAGCTCTGAAGCTTTCGCTTCGATGTATTAGATAAACTTTATCAGCAAATTTAGTCAGAAAATTAGCTTCTTCCATGGCTGAATCTCCTCCGCCTACAATAGCTATAGTTTTACCCCTGTAGAAAAAACCATCACAAGTTGCACACGAGTGATAACCTTTTCCAACAAATTTTTCCTCACCTGGAATACCCAAATATCTAGCAGATGCTCCTGAAGCTATTATTAAGGCATTATATTCATGATTGTTAGACCCATCGCTAATAGTAAATTTAGGCTTACCCTCATGGCTTTTGTTCTCTAAGCTTTTTATTACCGAAAACACTGATTTAGTACCAAATCTTTCAGCTTGCTTTTGCATATTTTGCATCAAATCTCCTCCTTGAATACCTTCAGGAAAACCTGGAAAATTCTCAATTTCTGTAGTTGTAGTCAGTTGACCACCTGGCTGAATTCCTAAGAAAACAGTTGTATCTATGTTGGCTCTAGAAGTATATATTGCAGCTGTCCAACCAGCAGGTCCAGAGCCTATAATACCAATTTTATGATTAGTTTGTGACATATTAATTATATTTAGAAGTATAAAAACAAAGCCGGATAAAGTTCCGGCACTTTTAAATTATAAGCTGATAAAGAGCTATTGCTTATTTGCTTTTAGATAATTTAGCATTGTGCTCGCATCACTAACCTCAAACGGATCGTTCGGACAATCATCAGAGAATTCTGGCTCAATAAAGATCTTCTCGATGATACCATCTACTACATGCATACTGTATCTCCATGATCTCATACCAAAGCCAAGGTTTTCTTTCTTAACAAGCATACCCATCTTTCTAGTAAACTCTGAGTTTCCGTCAGGAATCATTTTCACTTTAGATACTTCGAGATTCTTAGCCCATTGATACATTACAAAAGCATCATTGACACTCAAACAATATACTTCGTCGACTCCTAGATCTTTAAAGTCATCATAATGCTTCTCATAACCTGGTAAGTGAGTAGATGAGCAAGTTGGAGTGAAAGCACCTGGTAAAGCCAAGACTACCACGCTCTTTCCACTAAAAATAGTGTCTGTACTCAGATCCTGCCACTTAAATGGGTTATCGCCTCCTAAGCTCTCATCCTTGACTCTAGTTTTGAAAATGACTTCTGGAACTGAAGAATTTTCTAGATTAATTGTTGGTTTTGATTGATTATTCATAATGTTATAATTTTAATAGTTAGTATTAACTACTAGTAGGTATAAAAAATATACTTAATCTTGTCAAGATACTTAAAATAGTTTTAGATATAGCTGTATAACATTATTTAGAATTATGATTATTGAGCATGATATTGTAGAGAAAAAATATTGTCCTATTATCAGACCTACTGAGCTGCTAGGCGATACTTGGACTTTATTGATTATCAAAGAGTTATTAGAAGAGCCATTAAGATTCAATAAGATCAAAGACAAAATCCCTGAAATCACTAATCGTACCCTTTCTGCTAGGCTCAAAAAACTAGTCAGTAATAAAGTAATTGAGAGAAATTTATTAGAAGGAAGTCCACCAAAAGTAGAGTATAATTTGACCCAGATGGGTTATGGACTCAAACCAGTACTTAGAGAGATTGAAGACTTTGGCAATAAGTTCATGTGTTAGCTTCAGTAAAAAAATTTTGACCTGAAGTAATTTTTATACTACCTTACAAGTGGTAACAAAATATTACCGTTTCACATTTAGCTAAAAGTATTGGAGTGGGCGATGAATATCAGTATAAAGCAACTAAAAGCTGAAAGAAAGAAATCGTTTGAAAAATTTGTACTCAAATTCCCAAAAGCAGATTTTTTTGATGAAGATAGTTTTTTCATATCAAGGCTAGAAAAAGAAAATTATATACAATACCCACAGCCAATAATATTCTATAGATTACAGGAGGAAGATTTATACAAGGATAACTGCAAGGATTTCCAAAAGCAAAGCTGGTATTCCGCCAATTCTAATGGATATAGATCAGTCTGGGTCGTCATTGGAGACGACATTATATACTGTGATAAAAAGAATATCAGTGACTATATAAATGAAAATAATATCCTATATAAAGATATAGTAGCTGTAATAACATGTTATCAAAGTATATTTACGAATGCCAAAGGCGCTAATTTTAGAAGAGAACTAAGAGTTTTTGAACCAATGTAAATAAGCTAAATACTAACAAGTCGCACCAAAATAATCCGGTCCTTGTTAGTTTAATCATTAAGCTGTCCCTAAAGGATAGCTTTTTGTTTATTCTTTAGTAGGAGTCAAGCACTAACTAGCGTTCTGGTTTTTCAACTTATCTACTAGCTTAACTAACAGCTCGTTAATTTTATCTACGCTCTCACAGTACTTCATCTGGGATAAGTAAGTTTTTACTTCACCATCAAAGAAATTTTGGACTAGTTCATCATTTTCTGGGTTAATCTTGATATAATAATTTAACTCATTATATAGATCTACTATCAAATTAAGCATAGCCTCTGTTTTGTCGAAAGAGCAGTAAGTATCTACCGGATCAAAACCATTTTGTTGAAGAAAGTCTTCACGTAGAGATTTTGATATTTCTAGCACTAACCTATCTTCATTACTCAGACCATCAACCCCAACAAGCTTAACAAGCTCTAACAAATCCCCCTCTTTATTTAAGACTAACTTGGCTGTTTTTCTATTCTTAATAAACTTCTCACCTGCTTCCGTTTCGGATAATATTTCACTAAACTTATCTTCATATAGAGAGTAGCTTGTCTGCCAGTTGATAGATGGATAATGTCTTCTAGCAGCCAGACCAGCATCTAAAGCTAAATACACCTGAGTATTTTTCAAACTAGCTTGAGTAACTGGGTCTGAAAAGTCTCCTCCGGGAGGGGAAACTGTACCAACGACAGTCACAGATCCCTCTTCGCCCGCAAGAGTTTCCACAATTCCGGCACGCTCGTAAAAAGCAGCTATTCTAGAAGACAGATAAGCTGGATAACCTTCATCTGCTGGCATCTCTCCTAATCTAGCTGAGATTTCACGCATCGCTTCTGCCCATCTACTAGTAGAATCTGCCATCACTACCACGTCGTATCCCATATCTCTAAAGTATTCAGCGATTGTAACTCCAGTGTAAATACTAGCTTCTCTAGCCGCTATAGGCATATTTGAGGTATTAGCTACCAGAACTGTCCTTTGCATTAAAGGTTTGCCAGTTTTCGGGTCGTTCAGAGTAGGAAACAATTTAACCATCTCTGTCATTTCATTCCCTCTCTCACCACAACCTACATACACAACTATTTGAGCATTACTCCATTTAGCTAATTGCTGCTGTGTAAAAGTCTTACCTGCACCAAAAGGACCTGGAGTAGATACAGGAGCGCCTAACATTATAGGAAATACTGCATCAATAACTCTCTGACCGGTTGTAAAAATCTTTTTAGGAGATAATTTGGACTTAATTTTCCGAGCAATCTTAACTGGGCATTTTTGATACATTTTTACCTCATGTATGTTACCTTCTGTATCTCTTACTTTGGCTACTACATGCTCTATACCAAAACTACCTGAGCCAATATGATCTATCACACCTGAAACATTTTGTGGAACTAGAATCCAATGCTTCAACAAATCGGTTTCTTGAATAAAACCTAACTTACTTCCAGCTGCTACTTCGTCACCAATATTAGCGGTAGCTTCAAATTTCCAAACTTGACTACGACTAAGTCTAGGTAGGTGAATACCTGAATTTATGAACAAAGGACTAACTTCTTCAAGGTCTTTAAGAGGTCTTTGAATACCATCAAAAATATTTCCAAGTAATCCCGGACCTAATTCGACGCTTAATAACTCCCCTCTCAACTCTACAGGCTCTCCTACTTGCAAACCGCTCGTATCTTCGTAAACTTGAATTTTGCACTCGTTATCTTTGATAGCAATTACTTCACCTAATAATTGGATATTACCTACGTAAACTGTCTCTAACAATTGTGGAAATTCTCCTTTACCCTCTTCAATCGAAGCAGTTATTAGTGGACCTGAAATATTAATGATTTTAAGCATATGTAAATTGTTTTATTCTTCAGATGTTAATTTTATTCCTAAAGTTTTTTTGGTAATACGATCGAAAAAATTCTGTGTTTGATGATTTTCTAATTCAAAAGTAGATACAATAATGTCGCTTGGCAAGTGTTTTTTTAAGTACTTAATCAACTCTAAATCAGGTGAATTGACTAATACCATTTTTATTTCTGAGTGTTGCAAAAGCTCCTTATCTATGTTACGTAAAGTAACTTCCTTATCTTCTACGATAGGCGAATAGACACAATTCAAATTAATAAATAGAGGAGAGAAGAAATCCTGAGTCAATACTATAATTTGCGGCTTTGTATCATGAGCCACAGCTTCTAAAAGACTCGACTTATAATTATTTCTTAGTTCTAAATCATCGCTCAAAGACTGTGGTAAATTACTAAGTTTGAGCAATACCTTCAATCCGTAATATAAAGCAAAATCTGATTCGTTAGTAGAATACTTGCCATCTTTCAACAAAATACTAAGCGAACTTGCCTGACCTCCTTTATTCAACCACTTAAACAAGCTTTCCATAAACTCAGATTCAAAGTGGGTGTCTGTTTTAGATTTTTTAGGACTTACTAAAGCTTCCCAAAACTTACAAGCTGATACAAGCTTATTTTCTGACAAGACTTTTCCGTAGGACATAGCAAATACATCTCTCACATATCTTCTAGCTTCAATTTCGTTGAGATGTCTAAGATCTTTAGTATTTATTACAGAAATACCAGACAGATCAATATCTATACTTTTAGACAAATCTAGAGGTATTCTCAGTTCATCCAAGACTTTTTCATAGTAGTAAAGCTCTCCCAGAATCATCTCTCAAAATTAATTAGATAATAATTTAATAAACAGTTTCTCATATAAGCTACTAGATAGTATATCTTTATCTAGAATATAGGTTTTATCTTCAGATTCTAGTCTGAGAGTATCTTCAGACGATACTTTCTCTTGAGGAACATTTATATCTTTAACTTTATCTTCCATATTCTGACCGAAGAATACTTTTACTTCTCTTTTGTGAGTTTGCTCTTTATGAATTATTTTTTCTACTAGCTGCCTAAGACCTCCGTTTTCAAAAAAGCCATTTAAGCAATCGACAATAACCTTACTAACTTGTTGTTTTAGAGTTTTTTCAGATTCTCTCAAATCTAAAATCTCAGTTTGAATTTTGAGTAGAGTATTCTCTTGCGTATACATACCAAGCAACCTTGTATACTCCGATTTTTTAGCAGACTCATAGTGCTTCTTTGTACTTTCTAGCTTGTCTTGCAACCTTACGACTTCTTGTTCAAGACTGCTAATCTTCTGCTCCAACTCAGATATGTTCTGTAAAGTAGATAAATGCGGTATACTCATAAAATAATTATATTTTAATTCCTACAAATATTAGCAAGAGTGAGATCACTAAACCAAATACGGCGAAACTTTCTATTAAAGCTGCCAATACAATGGCTTGAGATAGATTTTGTGGTTTTTCAGCTAAGATTTTCATACCACTAGCTGCCGCTTTACCTTGAGCAGCACCTGAAATCAAGCAAGCTACACCGACCGGAATAGAAGAGGCTAAAATTGCTAAACCAGTAGCATCGTCAAAAGTTTGAGCTGTACCTCCTAACAGACCAATTCTGGTTAAAATAATAAATCCAAATAAAAGACCATACAAAGCTTGGGTCGAGGGTAAGGCTGCGAGAGCCAATACTTGTGGGAATTTTTGTGGCTCTTTAGATAACAAACCTGCTCCAATACTAGCTACTGAACCAACTCCTAAAGCCGAACCTATGGCACCAAAGCCAACACTAATAGCTAAACCAAATAATGCGAATACAACTGACAAAGACATATAATATAAGTTAATAAGTAATAAATTTTAATAAGTTATTTTGAATGATAATTTAAATTGAGGCGACTAAAGTCGGAATCTACAGCTTTTAAGGCTCTCCCCCTACCCTCAAAAAATTTGGGCATAAATTCAACATAGTGTAAACGTAGTGGATTAATGTAAGCTCCGAATAAAGCAACAACCAAATTAAATACGTGACCTCCGAACAATACAAGAAGGGCTAAAACAAGGTTAAGCACTGGGATATCTATTGATTCAAAAACTAACTTAGCTAATAAGTTAATCACACTAGCTACAATCCCACTAGTCAAGCCTACAGCAATTAGACGAGTATAAGATAAAATATCAGCAAAAAAACCAATCAAATTATAAAGATTTCCTAAGCCGCCAAGTATCTTACCTACAATATTTTTACCTTCATTCAAAACAAATAGACCTAGACCAGTAATTACTACTACCGCTGCAAAAGGAGTCAATAATGCTTCTGCAAAAGACAGGGAGGCTATAGTACCAAGTATAGCAAGTATAAATAGTAGCCAGTTTAGCTCCATTTTGAACTTACCAAAATCACTAGATTTTAGACTAGTAACCATATGCAGAATATAGCCACAGAATATATTTATTAAACCAATAAACGCTGATAAGCCCAACATGAATACAATAGGACTAATGCCACCGTTCTCTTTGAGAAAGACATTCAAGATAGCTGGAGAATCAGGGTTAAGCAAGTCTACTATCTGAAAAACTTCTACAAAAGGTCTTGCTGGAGAATTAATCAACAGATCACCAGCCCAAGAATTTTGTAAAGCACCAATCAATACTGTAACTAAACCAGAGTAAAAGAACAGTCTAAAAATATTCTGATAGTTTTTCTTAAGCTTTTTGAAATATAGAAAATAACCGCAGAAAATAGCTAAAATCAAACCATAAATAGCATCACCCAAGCAGAAAGCAAAAAATAGAGTGAAAAATACACTAATTGATACTGTAGGATCAACCTCTTTAGTATCTATGGTACCTAATGACTGAGCTACACCTTGAAAGGCACTAAGACCACCTTTATTTCGCCACACCACTATTTCCTTATTCCAGTCAACCTTTTCAAAGTTAACCTTTTCTTTGAGTAACAGCTTTTCAAAAGCTTTAGCCACAAGTTTATCAACACTAAAAAAGGCGAAATAGGTATTTGAATTAGCTTTAGTAGAAAATATCTTCTCTCTTACCTGACTTAACTTGATATCCAACTCAAGCGAAGCATGGTATGCCGAAATTAATTTGTAGTCTTTTGGTTGCAGACCCTCAGGATTGATATTATACTTACTTAAGGTAGATTTAATGTATTCTAAAGCACTTTTAGTAGGATTTCCCTCACCGTTCTCATCGTTTTCTAAGTCCAAATACTGATCTAATTTATGTACAATAGTTTTTAGATCACTTTTATTATCTCTAGCTTGTAAAACTTCGTTAGCTGAACCTAAAGCTCTATGATCTACAAACGACTCCAACAAGCCTTTAGGCTGATAAGCTGTCAGCACTCTATCAACTATTTCTAATTCTTTAGTATTTACTTCTACCTTATTTTCTAAAGTATGTATTTGAGACCACTCTTCACCCAACTCTAAAGGGTCTAAGATTTCGAATTGTAAACCTGATAAGATTAATTTCTGACTAAGATCATCGACTCCATTTATTGGGGTAGTTATGAGATAGGTGTTAGCTAATACAACAGACATTATATTAAATATTTATAATTTGTACATTTGATTTATGCAAGCTTCTAAATCTGCATCGGATACTTGCTCTATATCTCTGGACTCCAAGTTTAGATTTAGAGACCCAACTTCTATTTTAGAGGCTGCTTCTTTGGCTGCTAGGTCGATCTCAGGCTTCTGCTCAACAAAAGATTCTATTTCAGCAGTGATAGACTTTTCAATGTCAGCAATGGAGGTAGATAGTTCGGCTAACTTAGCTTCAAGCTCAGTAATGTAATTTTGTAAATTAGTTTGAGACATATAAGATTGTTGTTTAACCAAAAATTTTTATTAGTGTAGCTTTTTCAAAGTTTTCTTTTTCACTTAAAACTCTTTTTATATATTTGGTCTGTTGCATAATTTCCTCAGTCTTTTTTTCTAAATTATTTATTAACCTATTAGTTTTTTCAATTTCGATAGAGATTTTTTCAACATTCATCTTTAGCTGAATAAGCATCAAAAGGTCAGGAAATAAATCAGCAAACTGGGATAAGCTATTTGTTAAGGTCTGCTTTAACTCTACTCTAACTGGGGCTAAAATATCAATGGTAAAGTTTTCAAGATAAACACCCGAAATTCTTTTCTTTTCGACTTTCAAGTCTAATTTAGCTTGTGAAGGTAAGTTATCAACTAAACCTGAAATACTTATAAAACTCATTGCTTCTGTATAGGCTTCTAAGACATTATCCTGCAAAAGACTCACTTTAGACTCTAAAGCTTTACCTTCTTTAGCTAGACGAACAAACAAGGCAACCAGACCGGTTCTTTTTTCTTTAAGAAGTTTCATACCGCTTTTGATGGTCTTTGACTTCTTCTTAAGAAGTAATAGGTTTTGTTTGTTTGGAACTATCATAAGTTCTAGCTATTTTGCTTTACCGTATTTACTTACCATTGCCGGCTTGAGTTTCTTTAATTCTTCACTCGGTAGAATGGAGAAAAGCTCCCAAGCTGTATCGAGAGTCTCAGCTATAGACCTGCTCTGTCTACCTTGATTAAGAAACTTCTCGTGATACATAGCACTAAATTCTAAATATTTTTTACCAGTTTCGGTCAAAGAATCCCGACCCAAAACCAAAGCCAGCTCTTGTTGATTATTACTTTCTGCTAAACTAGCAAATAATTGGTCTGCAACTTGGGAATGATCTTCCCTAGTCTTACCTTCTCCCTGCCCTTTATCTTTTAGCCTAGACAAAGATGGTAGAATGTTAATTGGGGGGTATATGTTTTGCTTGTGAAGGCTTCTATCTAAGACTATTTGACCTTCAGTAATATACCCTGTTAAGTCAGGAACTACGTGAGTAACATCGTCGTTAGGCATTGTTAAAATAGGAATCTGAGTAATACTTCCTTTCTTTCCCTCGACAGTACCAGCTCTTTCTAGTAAGCTAGCCAAGTCAGTATATAAATATCCAGGATATCCAGATCTACCCGGTATCTCTTTCTTGGCTGTAGAAATCTCCCTCATTGCACCAGCGTAATTAGTTAGATCGAAGATTAATGTAAGTACCGAAAAGTCTAATTCATAGGCTAAGTACTCAGAGACAGTCAAAGCTAATCTTGGAGTAAGTATTCTTTCTACAACTGGATCAGAAGCTAAATTAACGAACATTACACTTCTAGATAGAGCCTTACTCTTATCCAACTCTTCTTTTAAATAGACATACTGATCATAAGATATACCTACAGCCGCTACTACTACTACGAATTTGTCCCCTGGATCGTTAGTTTGTGACTTAGTGGCAATCTGAGACAGAATCTCCAAATCTGGTAAACCACTACCTGAAAAAATAGGAATTTTCTGCCCCTTAACTACAGTAATATTAGAATCTATAGCAGAAATGCCTGTCTGAATAAAATCATGAGGTTCGCTACGCCTGAATGGATTGATAGCCTTACCATTAATATCATTATAGCGGAATGGTAAAGGTCCTTTCATGTTAGCTGAAAAGCCCTCGTTGACATCTACTTCAACACCTTTAATCTTATCTTTACCATCTATAGGATCTCCATAACCATTGAAGATACGACCCAAAATAGTGGGTGATAAAGCTATTTTTTTGGTTTCACCTGTAAATATCGCTTCAGCCTCTTTTATCTGCAATCCAGCAACATTATCAAAGACTTGCACCACCGCTACATCTTTTTCTAAGGCAATAACTTGACCTGTGACCTCCTTACCATACTTATCTCTAATTTTGACTAGTTCTTGATAACCAATATTCTCAGTTTTCTGAATAAACACTAGAGGTCCTTGGATTGACTTTACGGTTTGGTATGAGATCATATTTTAGTACTTGACTGAGGTATTAAATACCATATAAACACTACAGATTATTATTAAATAGTCAAGCAATTTTTTTTGGCTTATTGGCAAACCTTAGATTCCGGCTAGATTGATATCTAGATTTCCGTTTTTTTGAATTACAAATTTTATTTACAAATTAAATAATCTTATTTTAACTACATACTTAGCAACAATTTGAGTGCTTAATTTATCACGACTAAAATGACAAAAACTTGGATTTATTTTAAAAATATAATCAATCACCATCTTCTGCTCGGTCTGATTAGTACTAGCTTTATTTTACTATCTCCAGCTATTAATGTACATAGTAATCCTGCTTGTTTTGCCCCGACAGGTTATAGTGTACTCATGTCAGATAGTAATATAGATTATTCAACTGTCACAGACACAGCTAATACTTCTGTGGGAGAATATGTAACCTACGAAGATGCCCTAAACTGGAATAGCCAGCTATATGACTTACGTGTTACCCTACAGAGTAAAAGCAACAGCGGAACTAGAGTCAATATAAGCGGTACGGGAAATTCTACTTTTTTTGCCTTGCTAGTAAGAGGAAACAGAGCACCACTTACATTAAGAATGGAATTTTACATTGCTAACAGCAGTACAAAAGCAACAGTTCCAATGGCTTTTACTTTTACAGATATAGAAAATTACGGATCAGGAGAAAAAGTTGAAGTCTTGAACCAAGACCTTGTCAGTTACTCGCTTTCCAATAACCCAGCTACAGACATGACTGCCACTAGCAACAGCGCCAACTTATATAATATTAGTGGAAACAATACTCTATTTGGTAATGACGTCAGCACTGGAGGTATATCCGATCAAGAATTATGGGCGACTACATATCATGGAAGCACAGATTTGGTTGATTTCAATTTTGACTTTGATAGCTCAGTAGCCGGTATCGGCATTACCTATTCAGAATTTACTAATACGCCAGATAATACCATAGTAAACTGTGGTAAAATTGAATTAGACCTTATTGATCAAGTTGCAGACACTAATAACAACGGTAATATAGGGGATGCAGGAGATACAATTAACTATCAGTATATTGTAAAAAACATAGGTGGAACAGAGTTATTCAATATCTCAATTAGCGATCCAAATATGACAATTTCTGGCTCTCAATTAGCTAGTTTAAGTGCAGGAAGTACGAATTCCTCAAATTTTACTGCCCAACATATTATCACTACTACTGATGTTACTAACGGCAGTGTAAGTCGAAGCAGTACCGTCACCTCTGTGGACGCTCAAAACACTACATTTAGCGATTTATCAGACGATCCAGATGACCCTAACAGTTTTGACGATCCTACAATAACAACAACGGCTGCACCTCAAGACCCACCTTATTTAGTATTCAATATTCGTGATCAGAATGATACCACAAACCTAAATACTTGCTATTTAGGAATAGCTAGCGCAGAAAGTACCCAATCTTGTAGCTACCGCTTAAAGATAGAAACAAATTCAGATTCTGGCTTTACTATCTTTATGAGAGCAACAGGTCAACTTACCAGTATTGATCACAACATCAACGACGCTTTGAGTGGAGCTGGCAGTAGCTCAGGTAGTGATATATCCAATAGTACTCTAGGTATTGAGAAATACGGCACCACTATCACACCAGGATCTATTACAAGCGGTCAAAGCATAGCTCTAAACAGTGAATTTGATGCTGGTAATACAAACGCGGTTAAATTTAGTCAAACAAGCAACATGCTTTTACTTACAGCAAACGGACAAAATCTACCAACAACTCCTGACACTATTAATACCACAATGATCACTCATAAACTAAATATTTCTAATATCACTCCAGCAGGAAGCTACTCACAAAATATTACTTATACAGTGGCAGCTAGTTTTTAGATTATAATGAAAATTATACCCTTTCCCACGTTAGTCTATTATAGGTTTTAACGTAAACTAGGCTTGTAGATAAGTTTTTTACTTATTAAAAATAATTAATTGTAAAAGTTAGTAGTGCAAACTAGTATAAACTACATAACGAGCTTTAATTCTGAAGAGTCAAATTCATACGCCCAATGAGCTAAGTCTTTTATCAAGTCTTTATATTTTTCAGGAAAAACTATCGATTGTATATCTTGGTTTAGTTTTTCAAAGGTTTTCTCACGAAGCATTTGCACCACTTCATTAGCTGCCTCACTTTGGGAACTAATTGAATACTGCAACTGCTTATCTTTAGACATCCAACCTACCTCTTCTTCTTTGGATAAAGAGGCTTCGTAAACCACTCTGACAAAACTAGGATCATCCTTCATCTGATGCAAAGTAGCAATTTGTCTAAAAATCTCTTCTAACTGCCCCCATTTTATACCCTTAGGATTCACAAAATGATCTTGCTTATTAAAAGAGTAAGTAAACCCTATCAAACAAGGTAGACATACATAAATAAAGCTGGAGCGCTGACCCTGAATCTCGATATATTGATTAAGGGTTGCTCTATCAGAATAGAGGCTTTTATTCATTACAAGTTCACTCATAGCAAACTGACTCAAAAAACTGCTGTTAAAATATTTGATTACTGCAGGATGCTTCACTAATTGTTCATCTATAAACTCTTTGGCTTTAAAGTTTAGAAAACCAAGCTGTAGTGGTAAAAATGAATCATTAATATCTCTGTCTACTATCTCCTGTAAGCTATTTAAACTACTAAACTGACCATCTACTCTCTTCAAAAAATGTTCTTTATTTTGTTCCACCAGCGGAGAGGGGTCTAGAGTAATGGTGCTAGCTAGCAAATACCACTCGCAAGCAAAAGCTAGTCGAGAACTGGCACCACAATACTTAGCCAAAGAATAAGTTAGAAGGTCGTTATCTTTTTGGAGTAGATTCTGTATAGGTTCTAACACATCCTGCATTCTACCACTAAAATTTTCTTGAGTTAGTACTAAATTCAATTCTGACAAAAACTCAGAGGTATAAATTTTATTAAACTCCATATTACAAGATTGAGACTTACTACAATTTTGTAAGTAATAGATCTTATCTAGTTTTTTTGTCAATCACCTCTACATTCTCTAAAGTTTTATACGCCTTATATTCAGACCAATTGAATGTCCGCCAGTCAAACCTAGGATCATCATATTTTTCCTTTAACTCAAGCACCTTTTGATTTATCCTTGAATAATAATACTCATCAGAATTTTGCTCATTTTTTTCTTGAGCCATTTCCTGAGAGTGGGAATAGATAGCAGCTAAATTTTCTGAATCTGTGGACAGAGTCTCTAAATATTCATGAACTACACCTGTACTTTCTTTTGGAGGGTTATTATAAATTAAGTTATCAAAATTTAGAGTATTTACACTTATTACCAATAACAAAGAATAAATCGTAAAAGGTAGTATATAGTTGAACTTTCTGCTGACAAGTAACTTGCTAAAAAGCAAAGTATAAACACCTGTAAGCCAAGCTATGATTATAAATCCATAAAGTCGTTTGTGAGTCAAACCCCAGTAATAAACGTAGTCAAAATCACTCTTAAAGGCAAAAAATAGTAGTACAAAGCATTCCAGCAATAGAAGACATGAAAGCAATTTTGCTAGTCTAGTAGTATTTCTCTCAAAATAGACAAGACAGCATATAATCAAGGAAACCAAGCTAAGCTGAATAAATACTTCGTTTACCAATCTACCATAACTATAGCCCAAAGACTCTAAGAGTCTGTTTAATATCTCCTAGACAAACAAATAACTGCCAGTTAGACAGATTTTGTTATGCTACAAAATACTACTGTTACTGACAGTCAAATGGAATATATAAACTTTTTTCTACCTCAGGTCAAAACAAAACCATTAAA
>JBCDGH010000019.1:0-23444 GCA_038751365.1 Patescibacteria group bacterium
AGAGTCTGTTTAATATCTCCTAGACAAACAAATAACTGCCAGTTAGACAGATTTTGTTATGCTACAAAATACTACTGTTACTGACAGTCAAATGGAATATATAAACTTTTTTCTACCTCAGGTCAAAACAAAACCATTAAAATACAATTATCAAGCTATAATATCAGCTATCTTTTATCTTACTAAGACAGGGTGTCAGTGGAGAGAACTACCACCCAACTTTCCACCATGGGAAACTGTTTACTATCATTTTAGAAAACTAACTAGAATTGGTTTTTGGAGAACTCTACTTTACTGGTTCAGAGGAATGGTTAGGCAACAGCAAGGGCATTTCTATCCCAGTTCAAAACTCTTGATTGTTGACTCCCAATCTATAAAGTCTACTAGCACTTGTTTTACAAGAGGAATTGATGGAAATAAAAAGGTAAAAGGTCTAAAAGTTCACTTACTAGTAGATATTCTAGGCCTACCTCACCAAATAGTTGTTACTACAGCTAATGTTCATGATTCTAGAGGAGTTCTGTTATTACTAGAGAAAGCCTATGGAAATATATCATTCTTAAAGAAGATCTATGCAGATAAAGCATATCGAGGAATTCAAGATAAAGTTAACAAATATACTAGTGCTAAAATTGCAATACCTAAAAGAAATAAAAAATTTAAATCTGGATTTAACATATACCCCAAAAGATGGGTAGTCGAACGAACCTTTGCTTGGTTGGGTAAAAACAGAAGATTCTCTAAAATATATGAGGGTTCTGAAGAAACACTGGAGGCTTTAATACAAGTTGCTTTTATTAGATTATGCCTGAACAGGATTACTAAGGGGTTGAGTAAGAGATATTAAACAGACTCTAAGATATGTTAGTCATTCGCATGAATAATATTTATATGTAAACTTTTCCCTATTTTCTTTACATGTTCTTGACTATATGTAAACTTTTCCCTATTTTCTTTACATATTATTATAACGTGTAAAAATTTATTGAATATTTTTAATGAATCTAAAGAAATTACCACCAGATTTTGATTTTGACACACTTAAAATTGTTAAAGCTAGTAGAGAAGCTAGTGTTGCTCTAGCAGAGTTAAATGGTCTTATCTACGGAATTCCTAATTATGAATTACTATTAAGCCCGTTGACAGTTAGAGAAGCAGTGGCAAGTAGTGAAATTGAGAATATCAGAACCACAACTTTAGACATCTTACAAGCGGAAATATCTAGCGAAAAGATTACAGTTTCAGCTCAAAAAGAGACTATTAATTATAAGGTAGCTCTACTAAAAGGTTATGAAATAGTTAAACAGAAGGGGTTTTTAGCTACCAATGATATAGTAGAAATTCAAAGAGTGTTAGAGCCAAATAAATCCGGAATTAGAAATCAAATGGGTACAGTAATTGCCGACGGATACGGAAATATTGTCCATACTCCTCCACAACAAGAAACTGAAATTAGAGATTTATTAGCAGACTTAGATTTTTTTATAAATAACTATAATGATGGTATTGATCCGTTGGTTAAATTGGCGATTATTCATTATCAATTTGAGACTATCCACCCCTTTTTTGATGGTAATGGCAGAACTGGTAGAATCTTGATGATTTTGTATCTTGTTTTAGTTTCTAGGCTGCATTTTCCTGTACTTTTTTTATCTGGCTATATCTTAAACCAAAAAGTAGATTACTATAGACTTCTGCAAGAAGTTAGAACAGTAGCAAATTGGAGTGATTGGGTGTTATTTGTTCTGAAGGGTATTGAAATTCAATCTAAAGAAACCAGTCTAAAAGTAAAAAAAATATCAGACTTAAAATTGTCTTGGAAAAAACTGCTTAAAGAAAAATACGCTAAAATTTATTCTATTAATCTACTAGATTACTTGTTTAATTTTGCTTTCTATACCCAGACTCACTTTAGTAACAACATCAATGTAAGTAGACCAACTGCTTCTAAGTACTTAGATCAATTTGTAAAAGATGGCTATCTCAAAGATAAAAAAAGTGGAAAAGAAAAGATATTCTTTATACCAGAATTTATAGAAATTTTATCTTAATTGAGTTTAAGCGGTTTGGATATTAGCACCTGAATAGGTGAGTTTTACACGACAAAATTTAAAAAATAAGAACCCTAAAAATTACAATATTATAGTTAGGTTTGGCTTAAGAATACCCTTTTGAGGGGATTTTTGTTGCCTTGCTATCTTGATGCTACTTATAAGTTTCTTTGACCGGATTGTTTTTTTGTGCATGATATCAAGAATACATTGCAACTAAACAATGAATATGACTCAAGAACTAAGGAAAACAATATCTAGACTGCTAACTTTGACTTTATTAATTTTTTCAGTCTTACAGAACTTTTTGAATGTAGTAGCATTAGCTTCATCTACAAATAGAAATTTAAACAATAGCTACGATCAACAGCCGGTTGTAGCAGAGCAACTAGAAGTAGAATCAGAATCTCCTTCAAAAGAAAACCTAGGCAATTCCAATTGTGCTAACCCTGTTGGTTGGGTGGAAAAAACTAGTGCGAAAGAAGAAACCTCTAATGTTTATTTCGTACCCAAAAGTACAGATTTAGATCCTGAATCCACACCCGCTAATAACCCTGAAAACTATAACAAAGTAGTTTGTTCTTACCTGCAAAAAGTTAATTATAAAGAGGTTTCGACAGGACTATTTCAAGAAATTGATAATAACATTCGTAGAATTGATAAGACTGACAATGTCGATATTGCTAAGGATTATACTTACGAAACTGGAGACAACGAATTCAAAGGTTATTTCCCTAAAAACCCTAACTTAGGTTGGAAATACGTTAATAGTTTATCGAATTCGACAATCAAAATCCAAAGAGTAATTTTTCCAGATGTTGAGTTAAATCCTGAACCTATAACAGTTTTAGAATCCAACTCTCTAGTCTATCAAGATATTTTGCCCGGAGTAGATTTGAAATATGTTGTGGATAGTGAAGGAATCAGTAAATATTTTGTGATTAAAAATCAGGCTGGTTTAGAAAATGATTTATCTAAAATCACCTTTGAGCTAGCAGCTGACAAAAAACTTGTTCAAAATAAAGAGCAGATAAGTAAGCAGATCGAAGTCGGTGAGTCCGCTCCAGAAGCTATTTTAGCTGAAGAAGATGGGGAGATATTATTTGAGCAGCCACACACTATTGATAGTAAGACACTTGAGGCTAAGCCAGAAAAATATCTGGTGAGTAAGGGTGGTAAAGAAATTAATATTTTCCCGGATTTAGAGTACTTAAATAGTTCGGATAGAGAATTTCCCATACTTATAGATCCTAAAGTGGTTTCAGCTGGTACTCCAACTAGAGATACTTTCGTAAGAAGTAATTCACGTTACACGCCTCAAGGTACTGCAAACCGTCATATGCTGTCCGTAGGAGGAAAGTTTTTTGATCCCACAACTCGTATATGGTTAGGTCAGACTCGTAGTTTTATGCAGTTTAGTTTGCCTGCTGAAGTTAATGATGCAAATAATATAGTGGGTGCTAACTTCAGATTGAGGCAGTATGCTACCTACAATGGTGGTTTTAGAGCTAAAGTTTATGGAGTTAATGGTGAGTTTGACGAGTGGAAAATGACTTGGAATAACCAAAATGGCATGGCAGCTGAGTATGGTCATGTTGATTTTCAGAGAGTGAATTTGAATGGAAATGGAAATGGTAAAGATATCTGGAGTAGCGATATTAGAGATTTAGTTAGATCTAGTGTCACTTCTAGAAAAGTATTAATTGGGCTTAGGGACGAAGATGAAAGTAAAGTTAGAGGTGTAGCCTTTTGTGCTAAAGACGGAAATATTTTCGGTCATCCGTGTAATTCTGGTGATAAAGGTCCGGTTTTACAATTGTATTTAAACAACAGACCTACACCTCCTCACGCCGAAGCGCCCGTAAACAGAGATGAGAATATTGGTTATTGCGATTTGTCGAATAATACTGGTAATTGTAGCAGTGTAGGTAGAGTAGATTACCGAGTTTCTAACGTGAATGACGGAGACAATAATTGCAATAATTCTTTTGTTAAGTTGATTCAAAAAGATAGTACTTTCTGGTACAATCCTTGGTATGATCAAACAGGCAAGGTAAAAGGTTGTGGTACTATGACTGTGTCGCAAGATGTTCAGAACGGACGGTATGGTTGGGCAGCTATCAATCGCGATAATGAGGGTCTGGAGTCCAATCACTCAAATACTCAAGAATCTTTCATAATTGATACCCAGCCACCTTTTAAAACCAAATCATTAGAAGTTCCTGCTTATTCAAAAGATTACAAGGTTAGCTTTAAAGCTCCTGAGTATATAGATAATTTACTTCATAGACTTAGAATTTATCATCAAGCAAGCGGTAAGGCTAAAAGTATCGACATTGACGGAAGTACTTATGGTGGAGCTTATTCAAATATACAAATGTATGATAGTTACTCTACTCATAATCAAGAGTTTACTTACAACCCAGCTACTAAAGAAATTAGAACTTTATTTGGAAAATGCTTAGATGATGCAGCTGGCAATAACGGAGCTCAGGTCTATATTTACGATTGTCATAGTGGTAATAACCAAAAATGGGAGTTTCTAGAAAGTGGGGAAATAAAAGGTCTAAGATCAGGTAGATGTTTGTCTCATTCTAATAGTGTAAATAATGGTACACCGATAACTATTTGGGATTGTGCTCAACAGGAAAATCAATTGTGGTCAGTGCAGCGTATCGAGCCAGTTAGATTAAGACCACTTGGGCAGAATTTTAGTATAAATCATGACTGTAACACTGTAGGCTGTGTCTTAAAAAGTCATCATAGCGGTACTCACCAAGAGTTGCAGAGCTATCAGTATACCACTACTCAACAGTTAAAAACTATTAATAATTTATGTGTTGACGGTAGATTTTCTAGAGAAGGTGATGTGGTTTATTTGTACTCTTGCCATAATGGAGATAATCAAAAGTGGATACTAGATACCCAGAATAACTTGATAAAAATAAAATCAAATCCAAATTTGTGCTTAAGTTTATCTCAAGGTTTGCGCTTGAACATACTTCTACAATTACAAAAATGCAACCCAGACGACTCAAAACAAAAATTATTGCTGGAACCTTTTCACCTATTTAATCACCCTAATCAGCAATTAACTTATCTGGTTCAGGTCTCCAAAAATCCAGAATTTACAGACCTTGTTAATCCTGAACAGACTTGGACTACTACTCCAAAATTTGATATAGGAGGCTTAAATAACAGTAACTCTGAGCAAACAACTTATTACGTACGCATGAAAGCTCGTGATCGAAATAATTGGGGTAATATATCAGCTTGGAGTGAAACCAAAACTACTATTTTAGATACTACTTTGCCTGAAATAAAAAACATAAATATTAGTAATACTCGTTTTAGCAATAATCAAATAGAGGGCGAGAATATAGAATTTGACTTTGAATACCTAGAAAAAAATTTTAGCGAGGCTAAAGTGCTAGTTTATAGTTCGGATGATCAATTAGTAGCTACGTTAAAAAAAGGTGAGCGCATTGATAACAATAAAATGAGATTTGTTTGGAATGGACGAGATGATCTTGGTAAGAAAGTGAAATCTGATGGTTATATAATTCAAATTATAGTTTCTGATTTAGCTGGAAATACTAACGATCAAAATTTAGCCAATTCAAAAATATTGCTGAATCTAGATAATAAGCCTCCTAAAATCAATATATCCTCTCCAGCTAATAATACTTGGGTAAATAAGGATATTATTAATATTACTGGTGCTGTTGGAGTTAGTTCGATAAATCCTGAGTTGTTTGAAAATGATGTCGAAATTTTAGAAATAGCTAAAGTCGAATTAGAGGATAAAAATGCCGAACTGGATTTTCAAAAGATTATCTTTGATAAAAGTGTGGGTAATATCTTTTCTACTTCACAACGACTAGATCTAGGACTAAACCAGTTTAAATTTAGATCAAAAGATGATTTGGGGAATAGCAATACTAAGATTGGGTTAAGTAACATACAAGATGTCTGGAGTATTAACTATGAGAACACATCACCAAAAATTATAGAACTAGACTCAAAAGATATTGTAAATGGTGGTACCAATAAATCTATCTTTGTAGTTGATTTCGCAGTCCAAGATGTTAAAAATGATGACAAAAATCAAGTATCAGGGCTACAATTAGATTATAATGGCATAAATACCAATCTAGGAGGTTTTGATATTTCTTTGACCCACAGCTCAAATAATGGAGAAAAATGGTCTGAAATTGCTTTATATAAGGACGGTTTTAACCTAACTGATACTAATTCAGAGATTAGGTTGGCGAACGATCTAAAATGTAAAGCCTTAGGTTCAGATCCATATAGTCAGGTAAATTGTCAATTAGAACTTCAGAATTTGCAGCCTGATGGGCTTTATAGGCTATACCTAAGACTATCAGACAAGGCAGGTAATACAGCTTGTAGCTATGAGTATACAGAAATTGATTCTAGTCTAGGTTGTGAAGATAAAGACTATCAGGGAAATCCCTTAGAATTTGAAGTTAAGACTAGCACTCACCTTTCTTTAGATGAACCGTTAGATACTCAGAATTTGGCAAAAGGTACTTTAACATTTTCAGGTACCATAGAAAAAGATAATACACTTATAATATCTAATAACCTTCTAGACAGAGTAGTAAAAGTCAATGCAAATCAAACCAAGAAAGTACTTCCTAGTGAGTACAGAGATTCAAATTCAGAATTAATAGCTGCTGAGGTTGACTTATTAGGTAGAGAGTTTTCAATAGCTACTCAACCAGCTCATATAGTCTGTAAAGGTGAAACTATTGATCATGATAATGATACGGTGACTAAAGATTTGGAGGTTTGTAGCTTTAAGATTGTTCTAAATCAACAAGATAATCAATCAGATACTAATATTACTCCTGGTGTAAATGTCCAAAAAAATATCAACAAGGTAATATCACAGGACAGTATTGGTAATCAGATTGAACAAACCAAAATTGCTAATGTGGATCTGTATGGTATAAATTTGAGCAGTCAACCATCAATTCAGATTTTTTCACCTAATGGTGACGATCGCTTTGACCAAATTACTTTTAGCAATAGAGCCACCAAGATTGTAACTGGTGACGATTATACTGAAGACATTCGAAGTTACAGCGCTAGTATCTATGATTCAGCTGGGGAGCTAGTATGGCAAAAAACCTCACCAAAAAATACTAAAGATAGACTAAATTCTCAAGGCTTGTTGACTTACAAAGTACCTTCAACAATTTATTTTGATGGAAAAAATAATCAGTTTAATAAATCAGGTCAATGGCTCAAAGATGGCATCTATAATTATAGATTTAGTATAACCACTAAGTCTAACACAGTCTTTTCTACTCCCAGCCAAACTATTATAGCTAAATCAGATCTAGCTTCTGAAGCTATAATCTTTACTCCACGTGATAATTATACTACTTCTAGAAGTTTGCTAAATGTACAAGGTCAAGCCCCAAAGAATTGGGAGGTAGAAATTTGTTTGCTTAATTCAAAAGGCATAAACGACCAAAAATGTGATTATACGCAGTCTGCTAAAGTTAATGAAAACGGCTTTTTCTCAACTATAGTGAGTTTGCCCTACGATGGAGATAGATTTGAGCTGTCAGTTATAGCTAAAGATAAATACGGTAATCAAACCCAAGGATCTAATAAAGTTACAGTAAACTTAGACAAGTCTGAATTACTTAAAAATGTTAGCTTATCGGGTAACTTAGGAGGTATTAATACTATTGAAGTATTAAAAAAATTTGAAGCTGGTGACTTGACTATAGATGAGCTGAAACACCTACAAATTGAAACCATAGTTCAAGAAAATACTGACAGTTTGGAGTTGGATTTTGTTGATTATACAAATTTATCAGAGCTTCCCAATACTAATCCAAAAACTGGTTTAGTAGAAAATAATCAGCCTATAAATTATAACAAGATTGCTACTATTAATAATACCGTTGAAAGGAGTGCGTCCAAGAATCCAAATAACAGCTCAAGCATTAAAAAAGACCTGTCTCAACACTTAGGAGTAAATCAGTCGGCTAGAGACTTACCTTCGGATTATGTTAAGCCTTGTGATAAACAAGAATGTAAATGGGTGTATAGCTACCCACTTCCCAAGAATTTGAGCGGTGGTATTTACGAAATTCGAATTAGAGCACGAAGAGGAGACTCTGTCGAAGAATTTACTGAAAGTTTTGTAGTCAATACCTCTTTACCAGCAACACCGGCTATTCTAACAGTAGACAAAAAAGATAAGCAAAAAACTGTGTATAATTCTCTGAATAGAGTAGGTAATAGTTTCTACACCAACTCTCCTAAAATTAAGATACGCGGAGTTTCTGATATAGACTCAGCAATTGAATTAAAATTAAGAAATGAAAAACAAACTGAGATTTTGTCCTCAATAGTACAAGTTAATTCTGATGGTTTTTGGTCACATGAATTTGATTTACCTGATATTGAAGGTGGTTACCAAATTTTGATAATCGCAAAAAAGAATCAGCTACAGTCTCAGTTGTCAGAGTATAAAGTGATATTAGACAAAACACTGCCTAAGTTGCAGTGGGTAGAGACTCAAACTGCCAGTAATTATAATGGCTTTGCACTAAATCCTTGGGTTAATTCATCACCAGTTAGTTTCAAAATCAAAAGTACCGAAGCTCTTGGTCAGGCTAATTTATTTGATCCTAGTGGTAAGACTATGTACAAAGCCAACAAAGAAATACCAGATGAGTGTTTGATTAATTCTAGAGATATTCAGGGTAAAGATATCCAATCAGGATCAGCAATAATTAGCGCTTTGTGTCGCCAGAACTATCTGCTATCAAGCCAAATGAATACTACTTTGGTGCCGCAAAATAAGAATGAAGAAGGTATTTATACACCTATAATTCACTTAGAAGACTTGGCGGGTAATAGGGTTTTTTACTCCAATGACCAGCAAAGGTTGGATAAATTGAGTGATTCTCTAAGTAGCTTAAATAAAAATCATAGCTTCCTAAACGATCCAAAGGTTTTAGTTCAGGTTTTGGACGAAGAAGGTAAGTATTTACCTAAAATCCAAAAGGGTGATCAGATTCTAGGTACTCAAGCTTTACCAAAAGACTATCCTTATTCGCAACTACCAAGGGCTAAATCTTTAGATTTTAGATTATTCTTTGATATTACTCCAACAGTTCGTACAGATTTTGACTTACCTAGCCTTACTAAACGGGGAGACTTTGGAGATAAGATTGATGGTATTTTAGCTGACGGAGTGGCTGCCGAGGCTGACAGAATACTGACAGATCAGAGCTGGTTTGATACTAAAAATGTCTGCCAACAAAATTCTGCAGACTATTGCACTCCAAAACCTACTTACACTATCAGAGGTAATAAAATTTACCTTAAAGGTTGGGTTGAGAAAAACCAAAGAATAATTCTTTCAGGTCAGCAAAAGAACAGTTTGGATCAAGATTTTGCTGTACCATTTGTTTTAGCTCCTAAGGTTGATTACCAAAACTGTAGATCTCAAAGGCGGGTGAGAAAAAATCTAGAAAAGAATGGCTTGGTTGTTAAGTTTAAAGACTTATGTTATTTTGAGGCTGTATTTGATTTAATAAATCCTGATGGTAGTCCTAGAGATGACGGTTTATCCAAAAATGGAGTTCCCAATAATTACTACACCTTCTCCTTTTATCCTATTGATCTGGCTGGTAATGTAGCTTTGCCTGTTTCAGATAATCATAGTTCGACTAGCTCCGTGGTACAGATTATGGACTCGCTCGAGGTGGTAGAAACTACTGTAAATACTAAACTAACTGATGAGAATGATAGACAATATACTAGTCATAAACTATCTACTTCAGTTTCTAAAGAACAATTAGTTAATATCGGCTCGTCTACTATTACTGTATATCATGATTCAGATGCACCTGAGAATACCAGGATTTTAAATATGAGTTCCAAAAAGCAAAGTCCTTTGATCGACTTTATATCTAATCCTGAAAGCTCCAAAGTGGCGATAACTAACAATCCAAAAATAAAGGTGATAGTAGGTGCTGAGCAACAGGCAGATATCGATTTGGGTATAAATAAAAAAGTTCACACAACTAAAGGAGGTTTTGCTGGTAGTGATCTAAAGCAGCATTCTTTCAAAGAAGAAATTGAGATTCTGGATGATGATAATCAGTATATAAAAACTAAAAAAACTAAATTGTTACGTAACGGTAAAGCAGATAATCCGTCTGTCAAAAGTGAGTTGGTTTTAGGTAGTGATAGTCGTGATGATTTTAAAGATAATTGTGTCTTCATGTCACATACGCCTACTAAAAATCGTAGACTTGGAAACTGTAATGACGGTCTATATAATGTTAGAGCAAGGGCAATTGATACAGCAGGAAACAGGAGTGAGTTTGTGGAGTCTAAAGTAGAAAGAGATACAGTTAGTCCGGCAGTACCTGATCTGAAAGTAAATAAAATTGCTGATTCTAGAGGTGCTGTGTTAGGTGAATATTTAGGGGTTGATATTGTTGGTGAAGCAGGTGCTAAAGCTTTTATAACAATTCAAGATCAGTATAGTAATAAGCAAACAAAAAATGCCCGTTTGGACTCTAATGGTAAGTTTAGTAGCTCTAATTTGATAGGAAAATTACATTGTGGTGGGTCGATCTATAAGGTAAAAGTCAGAGTTATGGATAGAGCCGAAAATGTTTCTGACTTTACTACTATAATATCTATAAAAACTGAAGAATGTCCTACTTGCAGTAGCACTGGTAGCTCAGAAATGAAAATGCCAGTTAGATCCCCTGTTGCTCATGTAAGTTCTGAATTTGGCATATACGAACCATGGCGAAAAGGACCTCATGCTGGTATTGACTTTTCGGCATCTGCAAATACTCCGGTATATGCTAGTAAAGCAGGCAAAGTTGTCAGAGTGGTTATGGGTTATAGTAATTACTCCTATGGTATGGGTTGGGCAAATAATGTAATTATCGAACATTATGACAATAACGGAAAAGCATATTTACAGACGGTTTATGCTCATCTTCAAAATCAACAGCTTGTTTCGGTAGGGCAGTTTGTAGACACTAATACCATAATCGGTAGGGTTGGTAATTCTGGAACATCTACAGGATATCATTTACACTTCCAGATTGAGCGTAGAGGAGTAAAACCTCACAAAGCATTTGCAGGAAGGTTCAATCGCTGGGGACCAGTTAATCCTCGAGAGTATCTGGGTGATATGTCTGGAAATTTAAACCAAGCTCAAAAAGAAGGGTACTGTGCTCAAAGTAATCAAGGTGGAAGTGTTGGATACTATAACGGATATGGTGATGTAGAAATAACTGAGTCAGAAGCCGAACATGCAATTGCAGACTACTTGAACTTTAGCTTGGGTGATCGAACGCAACTCGAAAGTGATAACAATTCAAATGTGTATATCACTAAAAGAGATTATATTAAATTATACAATCACAACTGGGATCAAATCAGAGCCAACTTAAACTTGGACAAGGTTTGTGAAGGAGTTTGGTATAAGCCACTAGGTAGAATTTATGAAGATGGTATTGTCTCATCGGGTTATGACGGAGCTATCGTGGTCAATAACTATGATAAAAAAGCTTACTTGATAAAGAATGCAATCTTTGAAAAATGGATAAATGAGCAAGGCTGTATGGTTGTAGGTGTTCCTAGAGATAGCGAACAGAGTTTTAAGTATAATAGTTTGTTTACCAATGCTTACTATCAAAGATATCAATTACACAACTTTACACAAAACTCTATTTATCATCATCGCGGTAATGGTAGCTATTTTGTGAATGGTGTAGTTGCTAACAAGTATGAGTCTTTAGGTGGTGCAGGTAGTATTTATGGTACCCCAACAGAGGATACACAATCTGACCCAACAGAAGAACCATATTGTAAGCAGCGTTTTCAATTTAACTTGGAAATAAATCTATGCACTGATATTGAGGCAGTTATGAGAATAAGACAGTCTACCCTTGTAAGCAAATATATTAATACAAGATTACTGCTATACTACACGCCAAATGGCTTAAAACACTATGATTCTTCAGATAGTAATGTCTGGATAATTTCCCACGGTATGAATGAAAATATAAATGGTTTTATAGGTGTCGCTAAGGCTATAGTCACGGAAAGACCTAACGATTTTGTATTTCTTTTGGATTGGCAAGATGGCTCTGATGAAAATTTGATAAGTGTAGATGGCAATTACACTCCAAACCCTCATAAGACTGATGAGTGGATAGCACCAACTGCTAGAGCTGTGTTTGAAAAGCTAACTAAATGGGGTGTTAACGACCCATCGAAGATAAATTTGGTAGGTAATAGTATGGGTACCTTTATGTCGGCTGAAATTGGCAAACTATATAACAGAAAATTTGATAATAAACCAGTAAAGTCTGTGTATCTTTTAGATCCTCCAAGTTATATTACAGGTTTTAGAGCAGAGTTTCAAGTTGATGACAGCAAATACAGTAAAGATACTCTGTACAATAAAAATAATGGCTATTCTAGCCATGTAAAAGCAGAAGTATTAAGATCCTTTGTTGGTCAAAATAGGCACGGCAAGGACGGTCTTTGTGGTAACTCTCCATTGGCAAAAACTGCTAAGGAGACGTATATTGTAATTTTTGATGATATATTTAGTGATACTGCTGAGTTTTGTCCAGCTCACAACTCTGTTAGACATGTGTTTGAGCAAATAATTAGTGACAAAAAAACAGATAAGTATCTTTCGCTAGACGATCGGGATCAAAATAAGTTCCATAAGTCGAGCTTTTATGAACATAATAGTAATGTGGATGGAATGATATTAACTTATGGTAAAAAGAACACTACTTCAATTCAGAATTTAACAGTGCAAAATGGAAGTGACCGTAACAGTTTTGTACAGTATGGAACTAGTACAGATAATGACTTTAGAGACTTTAACGAATTTAGTATAAATTTTGAGAAACCTACTACTATAAAGAACTTTGGAAATAATGGTAACATTGATAAGATTAGTCTTGCAACGGCAGAAAAGCCAGAAGGATATAACCCTAGTATTGTAAACAACTATAGGTATATTAATAATAATGGTGAGATTAAGATTCAACGATTTATTAAATTAAAAGGTTCATTGCTCGTTGATTGGCATGACGCTATGAAAATTGATGGTGACAAGAGAAATGACATAAATCAAGAACAATTAAGAAAAGCAATCTTTGGCTCGCAAGAAGAGAAAGAAAAATCGCTTATTAAATTCAGATAATAAACTAAAATAACTTAACTATGACTAAAAAATATATAATATTAACTACAATTTTTGTACCTATACTACTTTTAGTAGGGTCATTACTCATCGCTTGTTCTTACTTTTATGGAAACATTAAAAATATATACGAAGCTGAATATAATGAAATATATGATGGAAATGGATGGCAATTCTCATCGCTCTTGGAGGTTATTCCATGCAACTATTTACAGCCTAACGATTTAAAAGTTAAAGCTTTGGTTAAAGATAAATTTGATGAAGGCTATAGTATATATTTCAGCCAATTTAATTTAAAACAAGAATTTATATCAAACGAATATAGACTTGATAAATACACATATAATAAAGGATCAGCATCTCTAGAAGGTGGTGAAAGTGAGGTATTTAAAGTTTATCGGATGCTATCGTGTGATGATCTGTCTAAAGATAATTTAGTTGATGGTGTTAAAATTCGCTTTAATGAACCACCAACCCTTGAAGAAATTAAGGAAAATGAGCAAAGGGCAGAAGCTAGAGCTATAAATAGTAAAGCCGAAGAAGAGTATTTAAATCTTTCAATAGAAGGTAAGCTAAAACAAGATTCTGAAATATTAAAATTAATCCAAGACAGGATACAGTCTGTCAAAGAGGGAAATCCAGAAGAAAACCATGTATTACCTGCAAATTTAACTTCACTTGAATTGATGGAAAGGACTGTAACTAGAAATGTACTAATAATGAACAAAATTATTAACAATGAACCTCTTACACCTGATGAAGAACAATCAGCAAAAGAGCGAGGATATTTCAACAATGTACAATAAATTTGAATTAATAAGTATATGTTTAGACTTTTTAGTATCTTATATGTCCCAGTTGTCTTAGTCATGAATGTGATAGCTATATACCCCTTAATAAATGCTGGGTGTATTGAATATCACGGAATGAGCACTTTTTTTACGTTTATTGTACAATCATATATAGCTGTATTAAACACTTTGATGGCAGCAACAATATTGATAAATGTGATGTTTGAACCACATAATAGAAATTTAAAATTGGCTTTAATTTTTACTTTTCCTTACCAACCTATCACGCAGTTATTCGCTTACCACATACCTCAACTTATTTGTAAAGCGTCTTCAACAAATCTTGTATCTTATGTTTTTTTGGTATTAGCGGTTTTTCTGATTATTTCTCAACCACTATTTTTTGCAATTTTTATAATTAGATACTTTAAACAAAAAGATAAGCAATTAGAGAATACAAACTAATACCAAAGCGGCAAATGTTAAATTCTAGCTTTGAATAATCAAAGTGAACTGTTATTTTAGTTTACAATAATTGAAATCTATTAAAGACTAGTGTTAAACAAATTTAAAACAAATACCAAATGTCTAACAACGAATTGCCTAAATCTAATAATCAAGAAAGCGTTACCGCTGAATATCAGAATTTTTTAAAATCAAGCTTTGTAGGTAATAAAGTAATGCAGAACCTTATAGCTCGGGCATTTGATAATCAAAATGTATTAGATCAAAAAGCTGCAATTGCTAATCTTACTGAAAGCATAAAGTCGCCAGTTACTTACGAATTTATAGCATGCGACCCAGCAGCTTCTTACAGTGTAAGGTTATTTTGCTTGTTGAGTATTTTATCTTATCCAAATGGAGATCAAATATTGGAAGAGTTGATTAATCGTAGCTTGATCCAACAAACTAATGAAATCAAACTACCTCCAGACTCTTTGGCTTTAGCTAAGTTTCTCACCTCTACAGAAAATGATGCGGGTTATTCTTATTTAGCTAGTTTTATAAGACAGTTCTTAATGCCTAGTCTTGGATCTGTGTCTGGTTCTAGTTTTGAATTGAAGGCTAATGGCGTTGACCCCAAAAATGTTGATATTAAATGCTTTGCCAGAGATAATTCTCTAGTCTATACCACTACTTTAAATGATAAATTCAGCGACTATCATTATTCTAAAAATTTCACTGGAGAAACAAATTTGGATGTTGCTTTTGGTTTATCTGAGAAAGATATAAATGAGTATGTAGAAAACAAGGTTGATTTTGCTGATATTCCCAGTAGTATGGTTAATTTTTTGAGTTTTAATCTACAAGCAGAAAATGGAGAGTATTATGGTCCAGTTGGTTTTTCTAAATATCTCATGCCAGACTTACAATCTAAAAATGACTTCATGGATTTCAGTATTGGAGATAAGAGACACGGTTTCATCAATTTCCATCATGCTAAAAAGGAAGTCTTGGTTAAAGCAATACAAATTGCTCTCGAGCAGATTAATATTTAGTTATTTTCTTTACTTCAGCTTAACAAAATACTTTTCGCGGAGTTTTTGTAGTTTGGGATTGATGACAACTCTACAGTATCCTTTATCAGGGTTTTTGTAAAAATAATTCTGATGATATTCTTCGGCTGGGTAAAAACTGTTTAATATATCAACTTGGGTCACAATTGGCTCCTCCCAATCTGCCTGAACTGCTTGTAAAACCTTTTGAATGGCTTGTAGTTGGTTTTCGTTTTGATAAAATATCGCTGATCTATACTGCGTACCTCTATCGGCACCCTGAGAATTAAGGGTAGTTGGATCGTGCACATGCCAGAATATATCCAAGATTTCCTCTAAGCCAATAATCTCTTCATCAAAAGTAATGTGTACAACTTCAGCATGATTGGTCTTGCCTGTAGACACTTCTTCATAAGTGGGATTTTTGGAAACACCTCCTGAGTAACCTGAGACTACGCTTTCTACTCCTCTGACTTGTAAAAAAAGTGCTTCCAAACACCAGAAACAACCACCACCCAAAATTATACTTTGAACCATAGAGTAGCAGATTAAAGTTTTGCTATTTTTTTGTAAAGCCTAAGCTATATTTTGTCAGTATAGTATACATGGGCTATAATTAGTAATGTTGAGTCTTATATAGTGTAACACCTAAGTACTATATCAGTATAAAATAAAAAATGATTATGACCCAGAATAAACAAAATCAAAATTACACAAGTGTAGACAAAAAGACTAGTACTAAAAATCTTCGCAGTACCAAGAATATTTTTTTAGCCACAATTATTGCAATCTCTTCTCTGTTTTTTATCTTTGCACTATTTTTCTATTTTACTTCTAGCTCAGCTAAGCCTTCTAAAGCTAATAAGCAGGATGTAAGTGAAATTCAAGACTCTATAACTTATACCAAAAAAGAAAAGCCGGGGAAAAATATACAAACTCCTGAAATAAAAGCTTTCGAGGTAGATGATAAAAGTCAGATAGTTGTTTTAGAAAAGTGCGATTTGGCTATAAAGCATAATTTAAAAGATAGTTCAGACCTTTATTCCACTGGGGTATTCGAGTACGATCATCTTTTTACTGATGAGACTACAGACAAGCTTAAGTTTCTAAAAAGTTACGGGGTAGGGGAAAGCTTTCCATTTGGTCGTGGGTTTAACGGGGTTGGAATTAAGTGTTTTGATAGAGATTTTGATTTCTCTGAACTTTCTACAGCTAAATATAGTGCTGATCCAGAAGTGAGTCTGTTTCCTGTAGAGCCAAATCTAGATATTAATGGTAATGTAGTTGTTCCGCCTGCTGAAATCTCTGTAATTACTAAAGATGATATGTGTGATCAGGTTGGGTTTACTAAGGATAGTTGTCAGGTGATAGACTCTGAAGTTACCAAAATCTTAAAATATGGAATTGAACCAAGCGAAACTTACTACTATCATTTTAATTACAAAGATAAAGCTTATCTCATCTATAACTATGAGGTCAGTGATGGCACCTTCGAACTTCAATTTGATAGTTTGAATCCTAACACTTCTACTATAGAATACATTGGCGAAGGTGATTATTATTACTCTAGTGACTTCAATAAAGAAGATATAGAGCAAGAAAATTTAGTAGATAAAGATAAAAATAAAAAGGAGTACACAAATAAATATTTACCTGGTCTCAAACTGGTTTATCCTGAAGATTGGAAGATTAGCACTAAAACATTTGAAGCTAATTATGAAAATCTTGTAGGTAGGGAGATTACTCTAGATAAACAAGGTGCTAAGTTCTCTTTTTTTACTTTTCCAGTATTCCCCACAGGTTGCGACTCAGCTGGACCTGGTTATGTTGAGCCAACAGTAGAAAAAAGCTTTGCAAATGAATACAAAAGGTATAAGGCTACTGACTATTTTGGTTATTCTACTATAGTAGACTGCCCGTTGTTTAACAAAATTGACTCTAATATTTCCGCCAAAGATCATCAGGATTATATGAAGATAATGAATGTGGAGACTGGTAACGTGGAGTTTAGAATTCGTATCTGGGCTTATCCTAATGAGAAAGTTGATATTGCTGAGTTTGATGAGATCTTTACTGATTCTAGCTTTAGTTAATGCTCAGATTCAATAAGCTATTTTGCTTGACAGTTGCCGCTTTATAAGGCATTTATAGGTTATTGTGCCTGAAAAATTATTGTTACAAGTTCGCGATATTTCAAAGTCTTATGGAGAAAAGCATCTACTAGAACAAGCTAGCGTATCTATAGTGGAAAAGCAGAAAATTGGCGTTATTGGTAGAAATGGTGCTGGCAAGACTACACTTTTCAAAATGATACTTGGAGATGAAGAGCCTGACAATGGAGAGATTATTAAGATGCCTAATTTGAGATTAGGTTATATTCAGCAACATGACCCGTTTTTGGAAGGTGAAAATGTAATTGATTTTTTACAGAGATATACTCAGAAACCAGATTGGGAATGTGCTAAAGTAGCTAGTCAGTTTCAATTGAAAAATGCGAGGCTTAAAGACATGATTACTGATTTGTCTGGAGGTTATCAAATGAGGGTCAAACTGACAGCGATGCTACTGGCTGAGCCGAATTTGCTGATGCTAGATGAGCCCACTAACTATTTGGACTTATCTACTTTGATATTGCTTGAGCAATTTTTGAAAGGCTTTAGAGGTGCTTTCATGGTGATTACACATGATCGAGAGTTTCTCAAAAAAACTTGCACTTCTACCCTAGACGTAGCTGATGGTAAATTATTTCTACACCCAGAACCATTGGAGGAATATCTGGATTTCAAAGAAGAGCAAAAGCAGCTTGCAGCTAGTGTTAATCTCAATATCGAAAGAAAACAAAAACAGCTACAGACTTTTGTTAATAGATTTGGAGCTAAAGATAGTATGGCTAAGTCTGCTCAGTCAAAAATGAAACAAATTCAGAAGCTAGATAGCAAAAAAATATCCATTGGTAGAGCTTTTTCAAACGTAAAGATGTACATTCCACCTGTAGAAAATAAGCAAGGTACAGCTATAGAGTCAAAAAAATTAAAAATAGGTTATCCGGATAAAATAGTAGCTACTGAGATTAATTTTGATGTGGAGCGTGGCAAAAAAGTAGCCATACTTGGAGATAATGGGCAAGGTAAAAGTACTTTATTAAAGACTATAGCTAATATATTGAAACCCATCGACGGCGACCTAAAATGGAAGTCTGGACTCAAGATTGCCTATTATGCTCAGCATGTAAATCAAGCAATGCTACCAACAGAAACTATTGAGAAATATATCCGAAGGGTGTCTAGCTTAGAAGTCAAAGATGATGATATTTATAGAGTTCTAGGTAATTTTCTGTTCAAAAAAGCTGATTATACGAAGCCAATATCTGTCCTAAGTGGTGGCGAGAAAGCTAGGTTGTGTATGGCTGGTATGTTTTTAAGTAAGTCAGATGTATATCTTCTTGATGAGCCTACAAACCATTTAGACTTTGAAACCGTCGAGGCTATGGGTCAAGCTTTGTCAAAGTTTAATGGCACTGTGTTTGTTGTTAGTCATGACAGAACCTTTGTAAACTTAATTGCTTCAGAGATATTTGAGGTAAAGGACGGCTCAGTAAAAAGAGTTTTGGGTAGCTATGAAGATTATGTCTGGCAACTTGAACAGGATGCTGAAAATAACTTTAGCTCTAGAAATGAAAGTAAGCAAAGTGGTATAGTATACCCATCTAGCTCAGCAATTTCTAGCTCCAAAGAAATTAATAAAAAGTTGTACGATATGCGAAAGCAGATACAGAAGGTAGAAAGAAAGATTAGTAGCTTAAAAGTTAAAATAGCAGATAGTTCTCAAGATGAGGTATATATCCAAGAACTAAGCCAGCAAGAGGAACTTTGGCTAAGCCTTCAAGAGCAGATATTGAATCTCCAAAAACGATTTGACAAGCAGCAATAAGTTTTTCAGCTCTAGTTGTCTTTGAAATGCTCACAAGATAATACTATGCCTAAAACTAACTTTAAAAAGACTGATAATCTTGAAAACATGCTTAAAATTCTCAACCAAATCAAGCTTTCCTACAATCTCTCTAGTGGGGTAGATAAAAGACGACTTGAGAAAATTAAATCGAAGCTGCAAAGCTTACTTAATAGTAAGTAATAATTACTTTACACTATAAAAGCAAGTTTAAACTCAGTTATTCAGGAAGTTTGCAGTTGGTTCCAGCTGATTTCTCAAATTCAATTTTTAGCTTTTTTAATTTTTCCGAGCTTGCTTCTTGATTTTCTTGATGGGAATTTATTATCTGTAAAGCGCAAGAATATGCCCTACAAAATGCTTCTGCGATAATTTCTTCGGCAGTTTGATTATTTTCTGATTCTACTTCTTTAAATGCTTTTTCCATAAAAATACAAGTTTGCTCAAGGATTATTTTGTAAAATGCTTAAATTTGTCTAGAGTTTTTTACATTTAATATGTTACTCTTTTTTTAAATTTAAAATTGTAGAGTTGATACAGTATCTTTGCCCTCCTTTGTCTTTTGGGCCATCAGGAAACACATGACCTAAATGGGCGCCACAATTGGCGCATAATACCTCGGTTCGAGTCATACCGTGACTAGTGTCTATCTCAGTTACGATAGAACCTGTTATTGGCTGGACAAAGCTTGGCCAACCTGACCCTGATTCGAACTTGTCGTTTGAGTGAAATAGCGGATTGTTACAAGCAGCGCAGCAGTATACACCCTTTTCTTTACTTAGATAGTACTTACCACTAAAAGCTGGTTCAGTTCCTTTTTGCCTAGCTATATGATATTGCTCTGGTGTTAAACTTTCTTTCCACTCAGAGTCAGATTTGCTAACTTGATTCTGCATATTATCTAATAAACTTAATTAAATATATCGTAGATTGGTAAGTTACAGTCAAGTATTCCCAGTAGCTTTTTAGAGTTGCATGTTTAAGCAAGTGTATATCTAAAAATTGTTGATTTTGACATTACCAAAAAATAGATATAGAATAACCTGTTTAAAAAATAAAAACAAATATATTATATTATGATTTCAACTAAAATTTTGTTTAGAGTTGTTGCCTCAACTCTGATGTCTTTGGCGCTATTTACTTCTCTAATTTTATCCCCTTTAGTTAGAGCTGACGGGGTAAGCATTTCTATAGCTAGCAGTGAAGTAGCAGTTTCAGCTACAGGTGATATCACATTGAGCTATACTAGTACTGCTGCTGTTTCTACTTCTGATAATATAAGTCTGACTTTAGATACAGCCTATACTGGCACCCCTACATTTACGATTAATACAGAGGCAGCTACAAGCACTAATAGTACTTCAGGTTCCTCAATAACTTACACATTGACTCCAGCTTCAGTAGTCTCAGCAGGTGCGGTCTCGATAGTCATTAGCGGATTAACAGCTCCATCAACAGCAGGTAACTATGGTTTTACTATACTAACTTCTACTGGCGATTATGGTTCTGTCTTACAATATGTTGGTGATGCAAATGATGTTAGTGTCACAGCTCAAATACTTCCAATACTAACGTTTGTGATAAGAAATGATACTGATACTGCCAATACAAATACCTGTGATCTAGGCACTCTTCTAACAGTGCAAGCCGCAACTTGTGCATATAGATTGAAAGTATTCACTAATGCAGCAAATGGTTATACGGTAAGTATGTCAGCTTCTGGTGATCTTGCTTCAACTGATCACAATTTTTCTAATGCAGCTGCAGGTAATGGAGGAACTGGAGGAGACGATATCTCAAATGCTACTGCAGGTACAGAAAAATATGGGGCTGTGATTACACCTGGAGCTACTACAAGCGGAAGTGTAATTAATCTAGCAAATAGCTATGACGCCGGATCAAACGCAGTAGCTTATAATAATACCTCTGCTGCTAATTTGATTACAAGTGCAGGTCCAAATTCTCCGGCTACCACTGGTGATACAGCAAATACCTCATTAGTTACCCATAAAGCCAATATTAGTGCTGCCTCTCCATCAGGGTTTTATACACAAACTGTGACTTATACTGTAGTAGCATCTTTCTAATCTACTAGATTGTTTGACAATAATATCAACCTACACGAGATATTTACAGTCATATGTTGGGCTGCAAAAAAATAGTAGTAATTCTGTGTAGTGTTTGTGTTCTGGCTTTCAATAGTAGCATTCCTGCTTCCACACAGGACTTGTCGCGTGGACTTGTCTTATATCCATCAATTGAGTCTATAGATTTAGATAAAGGTAAGACTTACAGCTATCCAATAACTTTAGAAAATGCAACTGAAGAAAATGTAGATGTTTTAGTAAGCTTTGAGACATTTTTGGCTAGTAGCAACGAAGGTCAACCTCAGATAACTCCTTTTGAGGAAGGTAGTCAGGAGAGAAGTTGGATTAGCTCTAATACCGAAAGGTTAAGTCTAGAAAGTCAAGCAAGTAAAACTGTAGACATAGATCTAAATATACCACTTGAAGCTGACCCTGGAGGTTATTACTATGCGATTACTTTTACTAAGCAAGTAGAGCAAACAGAGTTAACTCAAGTCCTGATAACCCAGCGTTTGGTATCATTACTCTTTCTGAACATCACTGGGGATACAAAAAGAGATGTTAGATTTGCTGGTTTTGAAACTGATCAATATGTGTATGATCCTTTCTTTGATTTTTTGACTCTGAAATCAGGTGTAAATTTAGCGGGTAGAAGCTACTACAAACCTACTGGTGTTATTTGGCTATACAGGGGTTCAGATACACCGTTCGATTCTATCCCTCTAAACCCTAAAAACAAAATTATTTTACCAAACTCTACTAGGTTTTTTGAAGTGGTTGATAAGCCCAGATTTGCCCAGAGTTGGTTGTCCAACGAGGTTGAAACAAGTTCTGAAACGGTCGAGAACTCAAGTCTAGATAGACCATGGTTTGGGGTAGTTACTTTGGAAGCTAATGCCAATTATATTAATGCCCAAGGAGAACTAAGCATAGTAAACACTGAAACTGAAATTTTGTTTATTCCTTGGAAAATGGGGTTACTAGTTTTGCTAGTTTTAGGGGTCGTATGTACTTCTTTTTACCTTCTAAAGCTCAAATTAAAATCAAAAAAAAGTGAATCTAAATAGTTTTAATAATTTATGCCACGAAAAAAATCTACAAATTTTGTCTTAGTATCTGAGGCGGAAAAGAAAGATAAATCAAAGGCTGGCGTAAGAAAACAAAATCGTGAAGAAAAGCAAGCTAAGGTAGAGCCAACCAAATCTGTATTTAAAGATCTGGCAGATAACTTTTTTAGTGATGTCAATCGTCTGGCTCACTGGCTTTTATTTTTTTTATTTTCTATTACTATACTTTTTACAGTAGCAATTTTTAATTTGTCGCAGAGATTAGAGAATATAGAAAGCAAGCTTGACTTGCCCAAGTCAGATACTGAGATTTTAGCCAATGAGAGCTCAAGTAGTTTTAAAAATATACTAGAAATAACCCAATTTGCGGGTAACAGAAGTGTCGTTAATTTTGGCTCAAAAATTGAAGTAAATAAAAATAGCATAGAAACAATCGATTCACCTAATTGCCAAACCTCCAGTGAGCCAGCTACTAATAATAATTGCTTTTTAACTTTTTCACCAAGTTTAACTGGCCTGCCTAAGTCTAGTACAATTTTTACTGGAATATCCTTTGAGGGAGATTTAACTGGAGATAATTCAATTCGCCTAGATTTGGTAGATAATCTTAAGAGTGAAATTATAGATGAGAATTTTGTTGTAGACAGTAGAAACTTTAATGATATTAGTTTATTACCTTTGAATATTGCACCGAATTATAGTATTAGGATGAATTTTTGGCAAAAAGGTTCGAATATAAAAATAAATAAAATA
>JBCDGH010000020.1:0-21812 GCA_038751365.1 Patescibacteria group bacterium
ATTGCGTACCGTTGTTTGAATAACGGTGAAGTATTTTATTATCTGAAGTATTATAGTAAACGTTCATCCAAGAACCATCAACAACTGTAGATACAGATTGAATATTAGTTTCGTTACCTATACGGACTGGGTTAGACCAAGATCCTGCTACACTTCTTAACTGTGTATAAAGATTGTTATCTTCTGCTATATAAAACATTCTGACTGCGTTTTCTGTATTCACAGCTTTGAACGCTTTAGCCGTTCTAATACTCTTCAAGGAGTCCACAACAGCTCCAGCATTAACAATACCATGACCAAAGTCATTATCCTTTCCCGGAGCACCTATATCTTTAGCTGTGTTGACCATAGCTTGGGTAAACTCATTTTTACCTGCATCACTATAAATAGATTTAAACAAACCAGCGGCGCCAGCGGCATAAGGTGCTGCCATTGAAGTACCAGAACAATAACCATAGCCATCATTACTTGCGCCAAAATTAGCGTCCTGACAACTTCCATCAATACTAGAGCCCTTAGGGAAAGTAGACAGAATACTACTACCTGGGGCTGCTATATCTACATAGTTATTAGAATTAGAGAAAGAGGAGCGAGAACCATTTCTATCTATACTGGCAACAGCTATTACCGATTCCTCAGTTGCAGGGAAAATTGGCTCGTTAACAATTGTACAACCATTTTTAGAAAAATTACTATCGCCACAATTACCTGCGGACACTATAACTACTATACCTTTTGATTCAGCTTCTTTTAGAGCGTCTCTCATAGACTGAGAAAACACACCACTAGCGCCAAGACTCATATTAATTACCTCAGCACCATTAAACATAGCGTAATATATTCCAGAGGTTATAGAAACTACACTACCACCACCAGAATCATCTATTACCTTGATAGGTATAATATCACAGTTTGGGCAAGTACCAATTACACCTTTACCATTTTTCCCTGTAGCAGCAATTACCCCGGCAATGTGAGTACCATGACCATAACTATCTGAAGGATTTGTATTACCTACACCAAAGCAAAAAGGTTGATCACAAAAATTATAACCATTTAAATTGCCATTCGTGTTGTTGGGAACAATTGGTAAACTGTTATCCAACTTAGCAATATTATCGATTAAATCTTCATGTGTATAATCTACCCCGCTATCTAAGACTGCTACTCTTACACCAGGTTTAGAATCTACTACATTCCACGCTTCAGGAGCATTTATATCTCTATCTACAGTACCTCCATTTTGACCAGTATTATTAAGACCCCAAAGCTGCCCAGAGACATAGTGTGTATCATCAGACACATAATCAGATGCTCTGAAAATGTAATTTAATTCAGCATATTCTACTTCTGGCTGACTATTTAATTTTTCTAGTATATCTAGGGTTTTTAATCTAGACTGCTCCAAAGAACTAGCTGATTGACTGCCTATCTGAGAATTTAAACCTTCAATTTTAAGACTTTGAAATGGTAAACTCAGTTTACTAGATAAGTTATTTGTTTGAAAATCACTACCACTTAACCCTAAATCAGTAACCAACTCTGAATAATCTATACCTTCCTTAAACTTGACTATGACTTCACCTGGAATAAATTCTTTTGCTTCTTTATCATCTTCTACTTGAGCTACAACATTAATATTGATTACAGGTAAAAATAGACTCGTGAAAATTAGGGCAAAGCCTAGGAAATATGCGGAGTGTTTGTGGTAAAACATAAGATATAATTGACAAGTGATTGCAAAGTGAATAACTACTAAAATAAAATGGTGTCTATGTCAAAAACATTACTAAGAATAATAACTGGGGTGTTATCAATCCTGTCTATTTTAATTTCTCCAACAGTGTTTGCTAGTGAGTTCAATCCAAACCTAGTAGTAAGTAGTCAGACTCTTGTGAGTATACCATCATATTTAAGTTCTGCAGCGCTTATTCAAGCCTATTTTGAGTCAGAGAATAGTCTACTTGCTAATTATCAAGTATTAGTAAGCTTTGAACCTGATGCTAGCATCATGAACCCAGAAAAATTCAAAAACCATCCTTATTACCTAAAGCCAAGTATAACTATCGCTCCGTACAACGGTAAGCTTATCTCAGTATCTGAGTTAATTTGGAAATTATCTACCCAAGACTTTGGCAACAGTTGCTCGCACGCTGACGAATCTATTTGCGCTAATAATAAAGTGAACACTATTAATCCAGCATTCATACTAGCAATGATTCAAAAAGAGTCAGGACTTGTATATGGCAAAAATAGCCAGCTTGACCCAAATACTCCAGAAACTAAATTCCTATTGGACAGAGTGCTAGGTTACTATTGCTTTGAGACAGCCTCACCACCCTCACTAAGTGATAAACAAAGATCATGTTATGATGAAAACCCGAATTGGAAGTATTTTAAAGGTTTTTTTAGGCAGCTTTATTATGCAGTGAGATTTTTAAGAGTACATGAGCAAATGTGTATAAGCCCTAAAGACTTTGGAGGTTTTCATAGTAACGATTACAAGGTTGGTAAAAGTAAGACTTACAACGATACTAGAGACGGTAAACCCGTAACCACTACAGTTACTTTTGAAAATGGTATAACATGTGCCATGTACTTGTACACACCTCACGTATACAACTCCCAATATAGCTTCTTTAATATCATGCATAAAGAGTTGAAAGGGTCTGAAAACTTAATTAAATATGTATCTGAAGATACTAAGCAAATCAACTTCAAACAGTCTGTATAGACTATCTCTGCTTCAACCTACCTACCAAAGCAGAAAAAGCTAAGCCAAAAGAAATCAGCCCAACCAAGGAAATCGCTAAAAACATATATAGCAATTTTTCCAGTTCCCATCCAGTAGTAATCAAAACTCTTAAACCATCTAAAAGATAAGTTACAGGATTATATTCAGCAACTACTTTTAACCAACCACTCAAAAATTCTTTGGGAACATAAGCGGTAGTCAAGAAACTAAACGGGAAAAATAGTAAGAAAGAAGCACTAACCGCAGCAGTACTACCTGTCTTAAGCGCTATAGCATATGGAAACCCAGTGAAAGCTAAACCCCACAGCCCTGAAAACAACAGGAAAACCAAAATACCAGCTATACCTGTAACAAACTCTACTCCTAATAAAAGTCCCATTAACACAACTAAAACCGACAAGCTTAAAACTAAAATAAAATCAGCCATCATCAAACCTAACAACAAAGAATAACGATTTACAGGTGAAACTAAAAGCCTGTCAAAAAAACCAGATTGAATATCTGTAACCAGCGCAGTAGCTCTTGATATACCAGTTACAGCAAGGACAATAGCCACTGGAAGCTGGAAAGCCTTAAAGTCGCCTGTGCCAATAGCCGATCCAACAGTCTCTAAAGAACCTACATTAACAGCAAAGAAAAATACTGGAATAATTATAGAAGGTACTAAGTATTCTGGCTCACGGGACATAGCTCTGACTGACCTAGAAGTCATTGTCATTAAGTCCCTAAAAAAGCCAGCAGGTTTTGGCTGAGTATCGTTAGGTTGTATATTAATATCAGTTTTAGTCATAAGGTTATTTACTGCTTAGTCTGTTTCCGGTCACTTCGAGAAAGACATCATCTAGAGTAGTATTTCTCATAGTAAGGTTATCTATATTGATATTAGAATTAGATAATTCAATAGCTACTTTACCTATCGTCTTTGCCGAAGTGGTTGTGGATATTGTTAATTCGTTACCATATATGTCAGCTTTGGTCACCCCTTCTAGTCTCTTAACCGATTCTAGCACTTTTGTTGTTAAGTTTTCAGCTTTCACAATGATCAAGTCTTCACCAATAGAATTTTTAAGGTCAGTAGGAGTACCTTCTATAGATAATTTACCTTGATTAATTATACCGACCCTGTCAGCCAAGCTGTCAGCCTCTTCTAAATATTGTGTTGTTAAGAAAATAGTTGTTCCTAATTCTTGATTCAATCTTCTAACTTCATCCCACACTTTAGCTCTACTAATAGGATCTAAACCAGTGGTAGGTTCGTCTAAAAATAAAACTGATGGCTTATGAAATATAGACCCCGCCAAATCTAATCTGCGTTTCATTCCTCCAGAATAAGTTTTGATTTGCTTATACATAGCATCTCCTATATCAATCAAGCCTTGTAACTCAATTAATCTGGCTTTAATTTTTTTATCAGTTAATCCATAGAGCTTACCTTGCAAAATCAAAAACTCTTCACCAGTTTGACTCTCATCCAGAGATGAATCTTGCATAGCTACCCCTATAGTTAAACGGGCTTGCATTGAATTCTGTTGAGTGTTAACACCTTGAATATAAATTTCTCCAGAAGTTGGATCCAGCAAAGTTACTAACATTTTTATTGTTGTAGACTTGCCAGCACCATTAGGTCCTAGAAAAGAGTAAACCTCTCCTTGCTTTACTTTAAGTGATAAATTACTAACTGCTACTTTATCTTTAAATGACTTATACAGATTAATTGCTTGAATTGCCAAAATATCACCAGACATAGACTTACCAATTCACTAAATCAGCCTGACTTAGAATTGTAAAGTAATTTTTTGTAGACTACTCGTTAGGAATCTGAATAAAATTACCTACACTCCAACCTTCAAGCCCATTTTCCCATTTGATTTTATACCATACCTTGAAATCGTAACCTAGTGCACAAGCTTCAACAATCTTTGGTTCTGCAATTATCGTCCCTTTCTCACCTGGTTGAGCCTGACCTGATCTAGAACTACCACATACTTCTGGTCTTACAGACAAACCTATGGTAGCTGAGGATTCTATTTGATCACCTTTTTTTAACTCAGCTTTAGTGAGTACTCTGTCTGATACTTCAACAGCATAAATCATTGGCTTAAACTCGTCCTTATAATATATTTCAGGTAAGGTATATATAGCATTCTGACCTTTATAGTTGTAATCTTCTCCTTTTTCTTCACCGTTTCTGTAAGGATCATTTACGATCAACTTGTCCTCAAAGTATCCTTTAACTACCCAAATATGCGGACCATTCGATAAGATTACTGGATTCTCACGATCTATAGCTTCTTTTATACTCTTTATTTCAGGATCTATATAATCTGTAAATAAATCAAGAGTTGTACCATACTTGCGCATACCCTCTCGGCTTCCTTGATTACATTCCGTAATACCACCTGTTATTCTATCAGTTTCTTTTGCAATCAAACCAAAAGCACCACCTTGATTTTGACCACATGTATCAGAAACACCTTGACCATTATCAGAGTACATATATTTTTTTAAAGTGTCAGTATCACTAGGATCATAATCTAACTTATCAAAATACCCTCCGATCATTACCATAGTTGCAGCGCTACACATATATCTACAAGCTTCTTTATCTTCAAATTTTATATTATCTGGGAAAAAAGTCTTCTTATCGCTCTGTAAACACTGGTTAAAGTAAGGCACATCCAAGTACTTACCTACCATGTCGTTCACTTTAAAATCAGTTACCTTATTTTGTTGTGTAACGCTCAAACTGTAAATATCCTCATTGACTATAGCTTTTAAGTCGAAAGTAGCTCTTTGCTGTGTTGTATCAATACTAAAACCACCACTAGAAACAAAAATGCTACTGATTTGACTATGAGCTCTTATCGGAGTCATAAAGCTAAATAGTATAATCAAGGAAACAACTAAACCTAGCCAATTTTTTGAAGGTATGCGCATAATTTCATACGCTAAAATCATTACTTGGAAATGTCAATGAAGTATTTTGACTATAAAATCTAGGTAAAACAAAACTATACCTAGTTAATCCTATGCCGAAATCTTTGACTTTGCTTGAATTTTATGCTATGATAAGTAATCTATTTTGATTAAAATATAGAAAAAATGAACAATAACTCACAACTAATGAAAAATTTTTTAAAGCTAGAGTATGGTGTATTACTCTTATTTTTTATCAGCTTAGTTTATAGTCACCAACTATTTTCACCTTGGGTTTTACTAATTTTCTGGTATCCAGACATCGCATTCTTTGGCTATTTGTTTGGATCCAAGGTCGGAGCTATCGCATATAATTTAACTCATTATTTTGGTACGGCTGTAGGATTGTTTGCTATTGCTACAATTTTTCAAATTGAATTGTTGGAATATTTGAGTCTAATACAACTAGCACACATATGTTTTGATAGATTCTTAGGTTATGGTTTAAAATACACTAAAGGCTTCAAATATACCCATCTAGGTGAATTAAAATAAAAACTTAGCAGCTACTTTTTGTAGCTGTTTTTGTTAGACCGACAAAATTTTGACTTGATTATTAGACCTTAGGCGGACTTCAATACCACCACCTTCTAAACTTTTCTTTGTAACTAAGATAATGTACGGACATCCAATAAGCTCTGCGTCACCTAATTTTTCACCCATACCAATATTGCTTCTATCATCCCAGATAACTTCATCATAGCTATCTTGCTCACCATTAAATGTATTAATCATTAGTTTATCCATATCTATCTGAATTTCTCCAGAGTAAACCTGTCTGGCTATAGTTTGAATTTTATTTAAAACTTCCTGAGACTCGTTTTTTTGAATATGGGTTATAAGGTGGAACTTAAAAGGAGCAATATTCTCAGGCCATTTCAAACCTTGGTCATCGCTATAAATTTCAGCTAATACTCCCATACATCTGCTAGTACCAATTCCATGACAATTCATAATCGGCAAAATATAGTTGTTATCTTTAGTAGTAACTTTCAGATCAAAAGCCTCTGTATACTTACTACCTAACTTAAAAATATTCCCTACTTCAGCTGACTTACCGACTTCCCAAAATTGATTATTACTAGGATTTTTGTCACCTTTTATAGCTTTCTTAATATCATAGAACCTTTCTGGATATGGCAAATCCCTTTCAAAGCAAACATTAGTAGCGTGAAAACCTGTCTTATTAGAGCCAGTTTCAAAATTCTTCAGCTTAGATACTGAATCATCGCAATAAAGCTCACAATTGTTTGGTAGGTTAATTATCCCTGCATAACCAGTTTCTGCACCGGTATGGTTTCTGATCGTTTCTATAGCTGCTAGCTTCAACCTTCTTTTTGCTATTTGTTCTAGTTTTTCAATACTTAAATCTCTATCAGAACGAATACAAGCAACAATGAGTTTACCGTTACTATCTTCATACATTATCGTCTTAGTACTTCTTGTGATCTCTATATTCAACTCTTTTATTAAAGCTTCCACACCAACCACATCGTGTAATTCATGCTGAGTTAGTTCTTGCTCCTCTTCATGTAAAAGATTAACTTTATCATCGTATACTGGAACTATCTCTGAGTTGTAAATCTTATCTTTGTGAATAAATATTTCGTCTTCGCCTGCCTCGCAAAGTACTTGAAATTCGTGACTATCATTATCTGTAAACATTCCTCCGCTGGCGTACACAGCATAGACCTTCAAACCCATTTCTGCATATATCTTAAAATAGGTATCTTTAACTAGTTCATAATATTTATCCGCCGACTCTTGAGAAATGTGAAAATCATACATGTCTTTCATTCTAAACTCTCTACCTCTCATCAAACCGCTTTTAGATCTAAGCTCATCTCTAAATTTAGTTTGAATTTGATAAACTGAAAGCGGGTATTGTGACTCATCAGCATTATCTATATACTCTGGCAAATCTTTATAACTACTGACAAAGCTTTGGATAATAGGAGTAACTTGCTCTTCATGACTACAAGCTAAAGCGTACTTTGAATTAGTTTGACTCTCAAGCCTAAATAGAACGTCTACTTTTTCAGGATCCCACCTGTCTGTCTTATCCCACCAAGTCTTAGGATGCAATGAATTCATCAATACTTCTTGCCCTCCAATACGATTCAAATGTTTCCGAATTATATTTTCAATATTGTTTAAAACTTTGAGCCCTAATGGCAAGTAGGAATACACTCCTGCCATAGTCTTGTGAATATACCCTGCTTTAATTAATAATTGAGCATTTTTACTGACTTCACCGCTTGGCAAATTTTTTAAGGTCTGAGCAAACGATTTAGAAAGCTTCATATTCATAACTCAAAGCCCATAGATATAGGTTTGTCAAGAATTAGCCACCCTATTCTTATCTATATCTGAAGTGAATAAACCAAGCCATCTAGACTTTAATTTCAATTAGGGTTACCTTAACTTTGTTATAAAACAACATCTTTACAAATTACAAAAAAATTTCTAGCTTAACCTCGTTTTACTTAATTAAACAATTTTATATATATGCTTGCTAAAAATATTCTAACTTCTTTTCTAGCTATTTCCATGGTCTCCATAGCTACCTTAAGTCTGCCTTCTGTAGAAATATCTGCTTCTACTAATGGTAGAATTACAATAACCAACAATGCAACAGGCGACCCCGGCGTCGTTAGTAACTTTTTTTTATGTATTGATGACGAGCTTATCACACGACCAAATATTACTCCAGGAGATACAGTGTCTAGAGACCTAGCTCCAGGTGACTACAGGGTAAAAATCCTCAAAGGTGTAGTAACTAATGCTTGTTTAGTAGATACAACTAACAACCCAGGTGTTTTATTCGAGCAAGATGTTACTGTAACCGAAAATAATACAACAGAAGTGAGCATAACCGGTAGTAATGTAGTGGTTGACCCAGTATGGGATGTTTCCACTGACCAGAGAATAAATAGCTTTAATATGCCTAATAATAGCTTTGGTATATTCGTGCCGTCAAGTAATGGGAACTCTCCATTTACTGATTTATCTAGTGAAGACCCAATGTGTGTCAATGGAATACTTTCATACCCTACTTCTAGAGAAACACAAGTGTCAGTAGCAGGAACGCTGGGTTATATCAATGTTTTCTCAGCAACAAGCCCTTTCTCTACAATATCTTATGGTAAATCTGTTAGCATTTTGGATGCTGATTGCGATATGCAAACTCTTTATCCAAGTGTATATCCTAGAACCATTGCTATCAATAATGATCCTAATTCTAGCACCACTGGTCAATTAGTATATGAAGTTACTCAAGATCCTCAGGGCTTGGTCAATAAAACTATACCTGGACTAAATTTTACAGTTAACTCAAATGCTGGAATTATTGATCAAACACCAATGGAAACTGATACAGACTCTGACGGCACATCAGATATAAAAGAGAATAGCTCACCAAATAACGGAGATGCAAATAATGACAGCATTCAAGATTCTACACAGCAAGAAGTGGTATCTGCCTCTTCAGTAGCTGGTTATGTATCTACACAAGTTAATCCACAATGTGGAATTACTGGTGAATTTCCAGCGATTACTTATGATCCGTCTTTCAATATCCAGATTCAGGACTCAGAGTATGATTATCCAGGAGGTTTAGTTAGTTTAAATATGCCATGTTCTCAAGCTAACGTGAAAATTATATGGTATGGAATTGAAGCTGGTCAAGACTACATATATAGAAAGTATGGACCTACTACTCCTGGAGATAGATCAACATTTGCGTGGTATGACTATCCAGCTACAATTACTGAAGAAATGGTTGGAGGGGAAAATGTAGTAACTGCTGAATTTACTTTAAACGATGGTCAATTTGGTGACGACACTGGTGTAGATAGCCTTATAATAGATCCAGGAGGGTTAGCAGTAAAGAAGACTACGACAATGCCTTTGATCAGAAGTGGTGGTGCTCAGCTTGGAGTAGCTATAGGAATGGTGCTGGCTAGTTTTATATTATTCATGCTAAGATCAGTAAGTTTCAGTAAACGAGAAGAGTAAAGAAAGTTCTTTTTTAACAATATAAGATAAGACAGCTCCAACGATTGGAGTTGTTTTTATTTGCGAAAACTTATATCTACAAGCGCTTTCCAACTAGCTAGCACTTCTCTCAAAAGTCCATAATTCGTGGTTCTTTGATTACTTTGCTCAGCTATTTGTGCGCTCACGTCTAGACCAACACTTTGACATATGAAGACACTTCTACTCATGTGAAAAGCTTGCGTCACTAGCACTACACTATCTAATTTGAACTCCCTATAAGCATTTTTGCAACTCTCAAAAGTGCTGTTTCCTCTATAATCAGCTTTTATATTATCCTGTTTAACTTGATTATCTAGCAAATAATTAACCATGACTTTAGTTTCATTGTAAAACACCTCATTTCCATTTCCAGATACTAGTATAGTATCCACTTTACCTCCAAAATATAGCTCTAAAGCCTTATCTAAACGATTTTTAAGCACTCTAGAGGGTCTGCAATTAAATTTACTATTAGATTCACATATAATACCAGCCCCCAAAACTAAAGCAGTTTGCGAACTAACTGAGTTAGAGTATGCCAAGCTAGCAGTACCAGTGAAGTAAGCAAAAGGAAGTATAGCAATTGTGTAACAAAAAATAAAAAATTTTAATAGTTTTGAAGTCATTTTAATAATCAAGCTTAGCCTAGCTTGCTTCTGTACTGCAAACTTTCAGCCAAATCAGCCTTACTGATATTATCGTGTTTTGACAAGTCAGCAATCGTTCTAGCTACTTTCAACACTCGCATATAACTTCTTGCAGATAGTTCAAATTTATCCACTGCTTGAGCTAATAGCTTTTTACTTTCAGAATCCAGTTCGCAATACCTATCAACCATTGGTAAAGACATCTCAGAATTAGTTTCAAACGATTCCTTCCTGTATCTTTGTATTTGTATGTCCCTTGATTCTTGAACCCTAGCTCTGATTGTACTTGAGCTTTCATCCAACTCTTTATCTTGCAATTCATTGGATCCAACTCTATTAACATTGATTTGCAAATCTATTCGGTCTAGTATCGGGCCACTAAATTTAGATTGATAACGATTTATAGCACTTTGACTCGCCTTACTATAATCCTCGCTGGGTTTATTATAACCACTTGGTGTAGGATTAGCTGCAGCTATCAAATAGAACCTACTTGGGTAAGTTACCGAGCCAGTAGCTCTTGCAATACTCACATAACCATCTTCCAAAGGCTGTCTTAGACACTCAATGGATTGCCTACTAAATTCTGGAAACTCGTCCAAAAATAAAACACCTCTATTTGATAAAGATATTTCACCAGGCTTTAACCTGGAGCCTCCTCCAACTAAGGCTATATGAGAAGCAGAATGATGAGGAGATCTGAAAGGTCTCTTGGTTACAATAACGTTGTCTTTGAGTAAGCCTGCTACTGAATAAATCTGAGTCACATCAAGAATTTCTTTTTCAGTCATAGTTGGTAATATGGTCGGATAACTTCTAGCTAATAAAGTTTTACCCGAACCTGGCTCTCCGATCAATAAAACATTATGCCCACCACTGGCAGCAATTTCTAAGGCTCTTTTAACTACTCCCTGACCTTTGATATAAGCCATATCATTAGATAGAAGACCATCTTGAAGATCAAGCTTAGAACTTGACGTTAACTTTTTCAGATTAATAGGCTCAACGACTTTCAAATACTCATCTCCATTAAGATGTTTAACCAGTGCTTGTAAGGTTGATATGCCATAAATACTAATTCCAGATACTAGCGCTGCTTCTCGCACATTTGCAGTTGGGATATAAATACTTCTATAACCCTTTTCTTTCGCCCATAAACATAAAGTCAAAACTCCGTTAACAGATCTTAGGTGACCATCTAGAGACAGCTCTCCTACGAATAGGCTTTGATTATCTATACTAGATTTAATTGCTCCGGTAAGCTTCAAAATGCTTATAGCTATGGGAAGGTCAAATGATGAACCAGATTTTATTATATCTGCAGGTGCAAGATTGATTGTTACCTTCCCTAATGGATAGTCAAACCCACTTTGCTTGACACTTGATTTTATCCTTTCCCTACTCTCCTGAACCGCTTTGTCAGGTAATCCAACCATCACTGTAGCAGGCAAACCCGGGTGAATACCTGTTTCTACTTCTATCTTTTGAGCTTTCAAACCTAACGTAGTAACAGTAAAAATTTTCGTAATCATTACGAACTAAGAGTATAAAACTATCCAATAGTCAAGAAACTTATAAGTATCATTGTGCAACTATAACCCTAAAAGCTTGGTTGAATATTAGACTGAAAATTGCCATTAAAATCAAAGCTGAGACTACTGCTTCTTATATCTGAAGCTAGCCTCGAAAAGCTGAAAAACAAGAATACGCCGTTCACCAGAAATAAGACGCTGATAAAAGCTACAATAACTAAAGCATTTTTGGAATCATAACTTTTACGAAGTATGTTAGTGAAGGCAAATATCAACATTACACAGATACAAAGACCCACAAAAGCTAATAAATAACCAAAAAAACCTATAATTAAGCTCATCTACATGGATTTTGCTTTCTCCGCTAGCTCCAATAGCGCTTTCTTAAAGCTTAAAGATTCCATTGAACCAACTACCTCTCCGACTTTATGAGTATCTAAACCAAAGCTGCCGTCACCCTTAAACTTAACCACACTAAATGTCGGTATACTAGAAATTTTAAATTGATCAGAGACTTCAGGATTATTATCAACATCACATTGTACAATCTCGTAGTCAGCAAAATCAGTATCCTTCTCAAAACCTTCAAATATAGGCCCCATTACCTTACAAGGTGGACACCAGGTTGCCCAAAAATCAATAATTACTATCTTAGTAGTATTTTTGAGTTCATTAAATAAGGTTTGATCTAGGTTAGTAAGTGTAGTAGAAGACATATCTTTATACGGAATTTTAATATTATTGAAAGATTAGATTCGAAATTTTCTTTAAGAAATACTGTGGTGGGCGGTAGAGGATTCGAACCTCTGACCTTCTCGGTGTAAACGAGACGCGCTAACCAGCTGTGCCAACCGCCCAATTTTTAGTAACTTTGACTAGATCATCACTCAGTAAAATTAGCTTAATTTTCAAACTATTGTCAACACATATCTACATATTGAGGCTATATGACGCTGTTGATATAGCTAAGAACGCTTTGAAAAACTTCGTCAATACTCATACCTGTAGTGTCAACAATCGCTGTGTCCTCAGTTATTGTTCCTAGATCTAACCTATTCCAGGTTTCCCAATCTTTATCATTGCGCGCAATTATACCTTTGTTGAAGTTCTCAAGTAAAAGCTGTTTTTCAGATGCACTTTCTACATAATCAGGATCAGTAATTAGTTTTTTGTTAATATAAGATGCGTAGTATCTTTGAGCCATTTCGCTTTCTGAAGCATCTAGTAATAACCTAATAATTTTATAACCTCGCTCTTCTATACCAGTAATATATCTGGGATAGGCACCCCTACCATCTAGCACACAAGAGCAATTAATAGAACTCAAGAAATCTATCATTAGATCATAAAACTTCTCTCTCAGATAGCTATTTGCAGAATAAGTTGCAACCTTACTATCTACTAAGGGACTTTTTAGGCTAACTCTATTGATAATATTCGAGTCGTACTTTACCAAAAGTTGCTTTTCAGCTCCATGCACAACTTGTAATTTAGCAAGTACTAAGTCACTATTTTTATCTTCAAGACCAAGCCCTAAATCTTCATAAATCAAAGTAATAGCTCTCCAGATAAGACTAGATTCGACATTTGGTATACTTAATGCTGTAGCAAGATTAGAAGATAGAGTGCCTTTACCTGTACCAGCAAACCCAAAGACTCGAAATATAACATTATTTGGTAACCTATTAACTAGATCCTGTATTTCTGAATCAGTTATACTAGACTTATTAATTTTTACTCCAACGTCAGGCGGATAATACTTGGACATAATTTAAAGAGCCTATTACTCAACTTCTTGCACTCGTAAGCTAGAAATACTTATTCTACCATCTTTTTCCACAATGCTAGTCATTCTGTAAGTTTTACCTTCTTCTAGAGTTACTCCAGAAACATTAATAAAAGTTTCAGCCCCTTTAATAAGCTTTACTCCATCAGGAAAACCTGTATCCTCCACTCTTATATCATATCTATTTAAACCACCGTCGAGAGGAGATGATTTAAGAACTTCAATGATTGCTTCGTCCTCAGCAAGGTCGCTCTCTTCGGAGTTTGTTTCAGTATCGTCTTGCTCCTCACTATCAACTGTAGAATCATTTTCACTAGTTTGAGATTCTTCAATTTCTTGAGATGTGGTAGCTGCAGAGCTGTTATCTGCTGGTCTATTTGATGATCTAGTTATAGGTGTAGTTGTGATAGAATTATTTGTTGCATCTTCATCGGTATCAGTCTCAGTCTCGTTATCACTATCTTGGCTTTCATTTAACATTGTATCACTCGATATATTATTAGCTACTGTGGTGGTACTAGTTTCTGTTTCGGAAGTTTCGGAATTGTTTGTCTCAGAGTTAGCACTTCTTACCCCCTGGTCGATCAAGTATATTCCACCGAAGATGAGTAAAACAGCGGCTACAGCAACGATAATACTAACTGTATTTGATTTCTTTTCGTACATATGAACTTTTGTATCAGGTTTTTTAATATTTAATCTCATTTTATCAGTTAATTAAGATAAAAACTTAATAAATACATACATGATGGATATTTTTTTGGCAAGAGTAAATTTAGACTTTTATTTCGACCATGGTCTTCTTAGAATAGATTACCTTACTTCTATAAAAAACTGTTACCACACCAATCAAAAATAATATTATAGCTGATACTTGACTGACATACAAAAACTCAAAAGTAAAAGGACCTAACTCCACAATTTCTGGTAAAGGTATTTTCAAAGCATCAAGTCTAAAAAACTCAGTCCCAAACCTAATCAAACCATAGCCCATAGCATATAACCCAAAAATAATTCCTGACCTTCTCAAAGTTAACTTTTCATAGAAGTATAACAATACTATTAACAAAAAGAAGTTTGGTATAATTTCGTACAAAAAGGTTGGGTGAAAATAAGATTGCGTGGGATCAGTATATAAGTTAGCTGTCTGAGGCACATACATTTTCCAGTATGCAGAAGTCGGACCACCATAAGACTCATAGTTGAAGAAATTACCGAACCTACCGATTATTTGACCCAACAAAACTCCAGGAATCAAGACATCGGCAAATTCAAAAAAATTAAATTTAAACCTGCTACAATAACTCCACAAATACAATCCACAGGCTATTATCATACCAAATACTGCCAGTCCGCCTCTAGTTATTTCTGTAAATATCTCAATAGGTACGTCTACAAATTGTTCCCAGTTTACAGCTACATAAAACAACCTAGCCCCTGCTAAACCTACAATAACCATACCCACAAACATTCTATCAATCGTGGTAGAAGCTATTCGATTGCGCTTAGATAAGTACAAAACTAAACTATACCCTGCCAGAAGTCCAGTAAGTATACATATAGAATAGAATCTTATACTTACATTACCTATGGGGAAACTGACATCAAACAAGTCAAGGCTTTCGATAAAAAAAAGATCGATCTGCTGATTCAGTTTCCAATCACCATTAAGAATCAAACTAAAAGGTATATATAGCAAAGCGCTTAATATAAAGCCTGTAGCCAAAAAAAATAGGCTTAGTTGTCTTACATTGAATCCGGCTTTTAGCCTTCGTAGATAATCTAAAAAATTTTTCATATACTAAAAAAATTAAAAGGCTATATACTTAGTCGGATCATAGCATAAAGAAGCTCCCAATCTACACCCTGGTCCTGTGTTAGCATAAGTATCAGAATATATCATAAAGTGCACGTGAGTACCAAAACACCTACCTGTACATCCCATGTAACCGACCAACTGACCACGAGTAACAGTTTCACCTACTCGCAACTGAGAAGCGCTGTTCATGTGAGCATACAAAGTGTAGACTACTTGTGAAGAAGGTAAGTTATGTTTCAAAACTATATATATTCCGTAGCCAACTACATCGAAAGACCCTTTTCTTACGACCTCACCTGGAGCTATAGCCACCATAGGTGTGCCTGTACCATTAGCTATATCTACAGCATCGTGTGTGCAATTGGCAAAACCTCTGGTCACAAATCCTTTGGCAGGAGAAATAAAGTATCCATTAGGAATATTTAAGGGGCGCTTTTCTTCGAACCAACAGGTTCCACCACTACCTGAACCTCCACTACTTGGTCTTCTCGCTGGACTTCTAGTAGGAGACCTGCGATTAGCTTCTTGAGCTGCTTTTTTTCTTTCCTCTTCCTCAAGCGCTTTTTTTCGTTCAGCCTCAATTTGAGCTAGTTTAGTTTCTAGCTCTCTATTCTGCTCAAGTAGTGAGTTTTTGAGTTCTTGATATTTAGCCTCATCATTTTGGGTTTGTTCTCTCAAGCCTATCAAATAAGACTGCTGAGAAGCCAGTAAACTCTGAGTTTGTTCTAACTTTTGTTTAGTTTCATCTTGCTCCACTTTTGCTTCCTCAAGCCTTTTTGCAGACTCTTCTAGTTCCAATCTATACTCATCCGCTTTAGATTGCAAAACACTTTTACTGTAGAATTTACTCAGAGCATCAGCCAAGTTCTCACTAGCCAGAAGTGTCTGGAAAGGTGACTTTTGTTTTTGTAAGTCAATAAATAAAGATCTAATATTCTCAATAATTTCGTCTCTCTGAGCTTCAGTTTGAGCTATTTGACTTTCCAAAATAGTTAACAGCTCATTAGTGCTTACTATAGCAGTTTGAGTTTGTTGAATGTCACTATCTTTCGTAGCAATCTCTTCTTTCAAAGAGTTACCTAATGTTTGTGCATTTTCAAGATCTGTATTTACATTATCTAGATTCTCATTGATTTTTTGTTGTTGCTGCTCTACTTGCCTCCTCTGCTGATTGTAATTTACAGCTTGTACAGAAAAACTAGTCTCAAATAGAGTAAAAAAAACCGACAAAAAAATTACTAGTAAGTAACTAAGATTTTTACAATAAGGATAAACGGAAAACTTGCTAGAAAAAACTATCATAACGTTTTCTTTGAATTCAGAAGGACGGTCTTTGCAGATTTTGTCAAAAGCAACAACTGCTTATTTTATCCTAAACCTAAAGCTATATATAGCCTTTGCTGGACAACATACTATATATTATTTTACTTAACGATAATAAATTGTATCTTACTGCCTGAATGTCTATCATATTATCTACTAAGAGCGTATCAAAAAAATACGGTCCCAAAGTAGCTGTAGACAATGTGTCATTAGATATTGAAAAAGGTTTGATCTACGGGCTAATTGGACCCAACGGGGCTGGTAAAACCACTCTTATAAGAATGATTAATCAGATTATCTTACCCGATAAAGGGGAAATATTATTAGATAACAGACCACTTAACTCTTCAGATATCGGCGTGATTGGCTATATGCCAGAAGAAAGAGGGTTGTATCCAAAAATGAAAATCATTGATCAAATCGTGTACTTTGCTAGGCTAAAAGGGGTTTCTGAGAAGGTAGCTAAAGATTTAACTAAAGAGTGGATAGAAAAATTCTCGCTTAGTAGCTATACCCACAAAAAAGCTCAAAATCTTAGTAAAGGTATGCAACAAAAAGTGCAATTCATTTGCACAGTCATTCATAAACCACGTATTTTAATCCTAGACGAACCTCTGAGCGGATTAGATCCAGTTAGTGCTATTCAGATCAATGAAGAAATTCAACAACTAAAAAAAGAGGGGGTAACAGTCATTTTTTCAACACACAGAATGGAACAAGTCGAACAAATTTGCGATAAAGTTTTTCTTATCAACAAAGGTCAAAAAATCCTAGAGGGTGGAGTGGAAGAAAATAAACAAAAGCTAAAAGAAGGTCATATCAAAGTAGATTTTGTAGGTGATGCTTCAATAAAAATATTAAATGGTAATTTCCAGATCATCAAAGTCGAAAAAGCATCAATAATTTTTAAACTTAATAAAGGTCAGAGTAACTCCCAACTTATCAAATTCTTACTAGATAATAACATGCAAATCATCTCTTTTTCAGAAGTCTTACCTAGTCTAAAAGAAATATTTATCAAACTTACAAGCTAATATGAACAACATCTACCTAATAGCTTCTAGAGAAATTGAGTTTAGAGTTAAGAGTGCAGGTTTTTGGCTAGCTACTATAGCCTTACCCTTAGTAGTTGCTATTTTTGCTATAGCTCCAAGTATAATTGGTTATATCAGCACGAATCAAGACAAACAGCGTATTTTAGTAGTCAATAATAGTGGTTTAACTGAGTCGATACAAAGTAGTGACCAGACCGAATTTGTATACTCAGAACAAACCATAGATCAAGCCAAACAAGACTTTCAGGCTAGGCAGTATGATGGTATCTTACATCTCCCCAAAAATTTAGATAACGATCAAGCTGAGTCAATAGCACTTTATACAACGAATAATAACTTTCAGATTAACACAGGATACATTGAGAGGGAACTAAGTAGAGTTCTGAGAAAAAATACAGCCTCAGAGCTAAATCTAAACGAGTCAGAGCTAGCAAAACTAGATCAACAAATAAAGCTCACAGAAAAAAACTTAAGCGATGGTCAGAAAACTAGTAATAACTCTGGAATTGGTTTAGCACTAGGATTTTTATTAGGCGGAGTCATGTTTGCGATCATATTTATATTCGGGAGTATGATTATGAATGGGATAATAGAAGAAAAATCAAACAGAATTGCCGAAATTCTAATTTCTAGTGTTAAAGTCACGGATTTAATGTTCGGGAAGATATTAGGTTTGGCAGGGGTAGTATTTATTCAAGTAGCTTTATGGATCGGAATTTTTGTTGTTTTACTAGGAGTATCTGCTATTTTTTTGACTACAAGTAATGAGTTCCCAGACTTAAATGAAGCTCAAAGTAGCGAAACTTATATTCAAGTATCATCTAGTATCACAGACCTGAATATTGGCTTAATTATATTCCTGAGTGCCATTTACTTTATTTTAGGTTATTTATTATATTCTAGTTGGTTTGCAGCTTTAGGCTCAACAGCTGAAAATGCTCAAGAAGCAAGTAATTCTGGTTTATCTTGGTTCATATCTTTACCTCTAAGCCTATCAATGTTGTTTTTATCCATTGTAATTAACGATCCTGAATCCCCTATTTCAATTTTTCTGTCTCTGTTTCCTTTTACTAGCCCTGTAATTATGTTAGCCAGAGTACCTTTAGGAGTGAGTTGGTGGGAAATAGTTTTGTCTATCTTGCTACTAGTAGTCGGGGTGGTGATTAGTGCCTGGATAGCTGCCAAAATATACCGAGTAAGTATTTTAGCTTACGGTAAAAAGGTCACCCTACCCGAGATTTGGAAATGGATTAGGTATTAAATCAGTTGTATTAACATTTCAATAACTCCAACTCATCAAGAAAGTTCAATGAAAAATCACCGCAGAGTACAAAGAGTCATGCCTAGATAAGATAGAGTAAACAAAACTCTATACTTAAATAGAGTTAATTCTAATTAAGTTAAAAATTGTACCAGTTGTTATCATTACTCCCCCTAATCCTTACAAATATATATATGCAGCTAAACACTGCAGAAAAAGGTAATAACGAATTTGCATCAAGTCCAGCTGCGTTGCCAATGATAAAGAAGTTAAAAAGAAGTAGATGTCCAAAGATACTTACAATTTTTTTATAATTTTTTCTTATAAACTTAATGTATAGTATAAAAAAGCTAATTATAATCAAACGGATTTACCCAAATTCTGTAAGAATCAAGACAAACAGTACCACCTTCAGCTGCCCAAGCTCCGTAGAAAGGGTGTTTCCAGTCGCATACTTCTCTGAATAAGTAAGGCTCTGAATATATATCAGAACTGTTACTATAACAATTTAAGACAAGTCTTTTAACTTTATAGCTAGTATATCTTCCCTTACTTTTACAAAAGTTCATATAATCTTGCTCACTTAAATGGCTTACGGTGTAGGTTACTCGATCTTGACCTGGGTACAATCTGTATGGGCTGATTAGACCATATTTACCACCTAAAGCCAAAAATATAATAGTAAGTGTGGCTAAAATATCTTTCCTATTAAAGAACTTTTTAGAAGTAAATTTACTTTCTTGCTTTAGCTTTGTTTGTTCTTTTATGCTAGCACTTTTACCTGAGTCTGTAATTCTGTAAAACCAGTTAAAAGGTTGATCGATTGGCAGACCAAAGTTATATTTGTAAGATAAGAGGAAAACAATAACTATTATACCTAAGATAACATTTGGATAATCACGACCATAAGGACTGTATACGTAGTCGAATAGAAGAGAGTTAATACTGGATTTAATTAATTTTATTATTTGGTATTTAGTAATACTTACTGACTTCAAAACAAATCTCTTATAGACTAAGTATAATACCCCTAATCCTAAAATAAATACTATATTAGATATAATAAAACTTTCTAAACCGAATTTTTCTAACATAGCGTAGCCCAGTATATAATTCGCAAATGAATGTGCAACAATAGCCACTCCCATTCCAAATTTTAATCTTGCAAAAACAAATATCAAGGTCAGGGGTAAATATAAGGTAATACCCGCTGTAATCCTAAGATTATTAAATAGCCAGAAGTGAATAATTATGAAGATAATACTGGATATAATTGATAAGCCAATATTAAATATTTTATCATTTAGCAAACTGTGTAAACGTTTATTTTTTTTCAGGTATATCTGTATCAATAGAGAAAAAGGAATAACTAGTATGTAAACTATTAAGCCATCAGGATTATTACCACCAAAAGCTACTCTAGTTGTACTAGAAGCATCTTCAAAAAACTTAGCTACATTATCATATAAAGGATTAATTTCAAAGCTTTTATTTTTAATGGTGAAAACCCATAAGTAAAAAAAACCAAATATTGCCAATATCGAATTAATTTTCCAAAAAGGCTTAACATCTTTTTTCAAAGGATACCTAAAGATCAGCTCTTCGATTAAAGGAGCATACAAAATAAAGAAAAAATCTAAAATACTATTTCTAAGGACATAGTAGACTTTGTCTAAAACATTTAAAATATTGAAATCTTCAGAATAGATTCCTAATACACTATATTCATTAAAAAAAGTAAATAAGATGCTATAACTTAGCATGACTGCTACTACAACCAAAGTAAATACGGTGCTTCTTCTACTAAACAAATTCTTCAACATAAAACTACTAAAAATACTTATAAAAAATAGAGTGCGACTTTGTAGTGGCACTCTATGTGCTTAACTTAATTTTGTAAATTCAGAGAATTAGTTTATCCGAAACTAAAACTAGGTTTAGAAAGGACTTTTGAATCTTATATATGAATCATCACAAGCTGTTCCGCCTCTAGCTGCCCAGGTGCCTTTACCCGGATGCTTATATTCGCATACGTTACCAGCACTGAACTGCCTTCTTACTGGCACTATAGTTGCTTCATCTGAACGAGAGGAATGAAACTCTAAACCAATTGAGTAACCTTCTCCACGAGCTCTAGCTAAGGTAATACCAACATCTTCAATTCTTGATTTATTTTTCAAATCATACAAACAGTTGATTGCGTCACCAGCTCGTTTGAAGCCAACGTATTCTTCATTCCACTGTTTCTTTGTTTGACAGAAGTTAATTACATCATTGTCAATAATCGGCGACGCTTGGTATGTTACTCTTTCCTGCCCGGGAAGAAGTGGAACAGCACTTACGGGCTTAGAGAAGCCTAAGAATAGTGATAATGTCCCTACGGCTAAGCTAATTGAACCAGTTAGTTTCACGATTTTTTGCCTCGTTAAGTTAATCAGATATGTAGTAAAACATACCTACTTCTGAGGATTAAGAAAAAGTGACACCTTATCAAGTACTAGGCGTTATCTATTATTTTCTTTCTTATTACTTCTAATACAGAGTGACACGTAATGACTTTGGCTAGGCGTAGTTAAAAAAGAGAGAAGGTCTAGATTACAGTTTTCTAACTTTGTAACGA
>JBCDGH010000021.1:0-21436 GCA_038751365.1 Patescibacteria group bacterium
CCCTTCCAACAACCCCTCATAATTATTACTTGGACTATTAACTTCTCTGCTTACCTCGTGTATATCAAGGTTTGTGTTGTTTGGTTTAAGTAATGAGAAGGCTTTCTTTTGTTCTGAGTTTAGGTATTCATGTTCTTCCTCCTGATTTAGAATTACTGGCATTCTATCGTGTATAGCTTCCATTTGTTTGTTAGCTTTGGTAGTAATTATACTGAATGCGTTTATAGCCTCTTTAGTTTCAGGATTAGTCCAAGTTGCATAGATTCCTGCTAAGGAGATTAGTGAGTTAACTGGTTTATCTTTAAATTTAATAAAGTATGGTATTTTAATTGGTTTAAATTGATTTGATTGATCTGTTTTAGTAGTACTTTCAGTTAGTCTTTTCCATTCGTAAAAGCCTGATATAGGTATAATACATCTACTAGTTTCAAATGGTTTTTTATAACTAGGTTTTTCTAATATAGTTTCACTTCTAGCATTAATCATCTTATACCCTATTTTATCATCCTTACTCCAATGTGGAATAAGTCCCCATTTCATTAATTCTAATTTATTTTTACTGTCTTTGAAGGTTATTACTGGTAAGTATTGTCCTGGTGAGGCATTATAGTTTGCTACTAAATCTATAATTTCATTAGCTAAACCATATCTAGCTTTCATATTAGTAGGTACAATAGCAAAACGACCGCACATAGTAATTAAATTATATTTTTAGGTATTTATATAAATATTCTAATTACTCTAAGAAACCTATATTGCCCAGAGTTCAAAAGTATACACTAGTTAAAGATGTTTATGGGTTTGGTCAATTTAGATTGACTACAACTCATTTCTGTAAGTAGTTAAAACAACTAAGGGTGCGCTGAGCTATTAAGCTCTCGGCTAGGAGTTTGGCGATGTTGCTTGCATTGCCTCATGATACTCCTTAATCATCAAGACAGCTATTTAATTTAGCTGTCTTTTTTCTTTGACTAACGTACAAAATTGACTTAGGTTTAAGAAGTTGATATTTATTTCAACAAATCCTATCATAACTTGCACAATCATTTGTATAAGTTTTTTACAACTGTACTGCTTTAGGAGAGCGAAAATGTCAGATGACAAAAATGGTAAAGGAAAAGCAAATAATTTACTTTCTGATGAAGTTGATAAAGTATTTGATCATAGACTGCCCGAGGGTGTTTCTTTGCCCCAGCTTCAAAGCATAGGTCAGTACGGTGAACTTATTTACAAAGCGATTAAAAAAGGTAATTTTGCCGACACCGACAATATCACTTAAATTAGGGATTATGCCTACAAGTGACTTACATGTAAAGGTAGCTAATTACTCTAGCTGTCTTTTTTATTGACTAAAGTTATAGCTACTTGTAGTTTTTTATGATTGAATTTTTTCTTCAATCCACACCAACTATACCATAAGAACAACCTCCTATGGGTAGTAAGACAATTTTTACCAGAGATTGTCTTTTTTTATGGACAAAATCAGTTAGTATCTGTTCAGTATATATGTAGTTAACTCTGGATTAAGGTCAATGGCAACTAGGCGGTATAAGCAAGAACAATAAAGGAAGAAAATATGGCATGGGCCGTGCCAATATTGTAATTGGTCGTGGAAAGGCAAGAAAGCTTTAAGGTTTGATAAAAAAGACTTTTGCACTGTGGAGTGTAAAATGAGGTACAAAATGGAAAAAGAAGTAAAAGAATCTGAAGAGCTAAGCGAGACTCAGAAAATAGCTAAGAAGGCTAAGTCCAGGACTAGAAGGAAGAAGTGATATTAGTTTGGTTAAAATACTATGACAGTTCTTAATTGTACTAATTTGCTATTCTAGAGTCATGTCAATTACCTCTTTTTAAGACAATTGACAATAATAATGACTGATCTCTAGTTCACTTACATAGAAGTTAGGATATCTATAAAGGTCACTATCTTAGCTTGCAGACGACTATCCCTAGAAGTAGTCGTCTTTTTCTTAGAGATGTTGACTAACTAAAACTATTTAATATTAATTTGGGGGTTCAGCTAATTCACAGCAAATTAGCTGGATGACTCTGTAGTTTATATATCCATCAGGGTGCGCTTTCTTCAGACTTATACAATCTATTAGTATAAGTCTTTTTTCTTTGACTAAATTCAGTTATTTTTGTTTTAATCATTTAGAATCAACCCAAAAGGTTTGATTTTGCACCTAGCAAGACGACTGCCCTGCAATACCAGTCGTCTTTTCTTTTTTACATATTTGACAGTAGTTTGTACTAAAGCTTATCTAAACGACTTAGAAGCTATAAAGTGTAGTTTCATGTGTACTAATAGCTTGTGGCGATTGATCTAGGTTCAGTCGTCTTTTTCTTGTCATAAACACTGATTTAGTGCATATTAATACATATGAATAAGTGGTTTAAGAAATTAAGAGAAAAAGCAAGTAACAAATACAAAAAGTTAAGTAAGAAAATTAGTAAAAAATCCAACAAAGGGCTCTTTAGTAAAAAAAGTAAATTCCTACCAAAGCGAAAAGATAACTATCTAAGAAGAGGAGGTAAGTTTGATTTATGGGGTGGTATAGTAGACTTCCTTGGCTTTTTTGGAAGTATATTCAGTTAAGACAATCTTGACACATTAACTTGATCAGATTAGTTTTGAGTTAGTTCATTAATTACGGGAGGTGATTGATAGACAACAGACAGCAACACTTGAATTTCTATATGTGGAATTGAATGAATAGATCAGTATTATGCACTATACTGGTCTTTTTTCTTTTAAACTACTAATAAGCTATGACCTTAGAATCCTATATAAATACCAAACCCTTAGTAGATAACCTAAATTATATTATGAGACAAGAATATGCTGATATATTCATAGCTATTCAAAACTCTAATTATTCATTCAATGATTTTATGAATTTAACTTGTAAATTAGGTGAACATACTAAATTAAGTAAAAGTATCAAAGATAAAACTGTTTGGACTATCAAAGATGTAAAAGAAAAACTACATCTGACAGACAACGAAATTGAGATGATTGAGTATTTAGCTGAGAGTTTAGAAGGCTAAGGTCTACCAGGGCAAATTTCAATATTTTACCGAAATCTGACATAGAAATTAATTATACTTTGAACCATCGTTGTGATCTACTTCTGTTATTCTAAACTCCTGCGTTATTATTAACTTCCTCAATCGTCTTTTTTACCTGTTCAAGTAATTGCTCTTTATTTGGAAGAATAGTTGTATACTCAGCCGCATAAATATTGTCACCTTCTTGAACTGAATATTCCATAACAAAATCGTCTTTTTCTACACAAAGCAATATTGCAATTACTGGATTTTCTCCTTCTATTCTTTCATTTTTATCAATATAATTTCGATACATTCTGATTTGACCTACATCACCATGAGTCATCTTTTTAATTTTGAGATCAACCACAACTAACGCGTTTAAATATCTGTTGTAGAATAGCAAATCTGCATGGTATGTTTTTGATGGATCAGGTATAGGGTACTGCCTTCTCACAAATGAAAAACCTTTGCCAAACTCAAGCATAAACTTTTCAAGATTATCAATAATTGCTTGTTCAAGCTCAGACTCTGAATATTCAGTTTTGTACTCTAGCCCAAGAAACTCAAGGACATTTTGCTGTTTTATAAACTTTGGGAATGATAATTGATTAGATTTGTTTTTACTTGCTAGTTGTCGCTCTCTTGCCCCTGCCATTAGTGTTCGCTCGTACAAACTAGTTGCCATCTCACGTTTTAGTTCTAGTACAGTATATTTTCTCTCTATAGCTTCTAAGTAGTAAAAATCTCTTTTACTATCATCATTAATTGAAGATAAAACAAGGTATATCGACCATGATAATTTTTTTGGATCAAATTGTGCGGATGCTGTCCGCGTTTTTCCAAATGTTAGATAAACTCGCTTCATCTCCTGTAAACGACGTATTGAAAAACCTTTTCCATACCGCACATTTAAATCAATAGAAAAATATTCCAAATCTTTAGATCCATACTCACCTCTTACTTCGCCATCAAGCCTATCTTCAACAAGCACACGCCCTATTTCAAAATAAGCCTGGGCCATTTCTACATTTATTGATTGAACTACATTATTTCTAGCATAATCGATTACTTTAGTAATTTTTTCAAAAGACTCCTTGTAATTTTTATTTGTTAATTCATTCATAATTTAAATAGTAACTTTTAATTCAGCTAGTATCTTAACTCGTACTTGTTATAGAAATAATTACTGATAAACATACTTGATTTAGACATCTACCTAAGTATTTTAATAAATTAGCCCTTATGTCCATTAATTTAGTCTAGGGCTTGTATCTTTTCTACCACTACCCCTACCATCTAGGCGATTACGATCATAATGCTCTAATTCAACTACTGAATCTACTGTTTCAACCTCAAAACCACAAGCTCCGACCAAATTCAATACCTCCTCTCTCAAACCTAGAACTGTATAGTACTTAATACCTTCTCTAGTAGCTAGAAAACTTGCTAATTTAGTTTTCTTAACCCCTACCCTCTTACTAACTATATCAGCTAATAGGCCTTTACTATGGTATTTGTCTAAGAGCTTCTGGATTTGTTGGGTTTTGTTTGTTCGATCTATATTTAAAGCTTTTTTAGTAGTTAAATTATCCTTGTCTCGTTCGCTCTCTTTACTTTCAAGCCACTGGATAATTAATTTATCTTCAGACTCAATTTTCTGTTTCTGCAATTCAGCTTTTCGTTGGTTTTCTTGATCTTCTTGCTCTTTAAGCTTTAACCTTTCAATCCTCTGTTGCTCCCTTTCCTCCTCTAGTATAGCTAATTCCTCTTCTCGTCTCCTACTGACATAGATTTCCTCAATAGTTGAAGCTAAGTCCCACTTACGTATCAAAGCTTTAAATAGGTAGCTTTTAGGACTTTTTATAGTTCTTTTAGTTATCATGTATTGGGTATATTCAATACACTGAATAATTCTATCTATGTCTTTTTGTGCCCTACACCATAGTGTTTGTCTGTCTATTTGGTTTAAATCTTTAAAGCTTGATTGGTCTAGGTATTGGTTAAGTTTATCCCAGTTTACTTGATCTTGAGATGAGATAGTGAATTTAATCTTTTTCTCAGTTATGGATAGTCTAGCTTTGTAGGCTTTTAGTCTAGCTTCTACCCTACTCTCAACTGTTTGACTAAAGCTTTGTCTAAGGTCTTTGATTTGTTGCCAGGCTTCTAGAGCCTGTCTTTTCCAGTAATCTTTATTCAGTGTTTCTAATTCTAAACCTTTTTCTAAAAAAGCTACTTGTTGTTTTATCTTTAAAGATGTATTTGATTTGTTGTACCCTAAACAATCAGAGAAATTCTCTAAAGCCTTTAAAGTAGGGATATTTTCATTGTCCCCTAACTTAAAAGAAAAGACGGTTCCAATTGCTCTGTTGTGCTGGTTATATACAACCCTAGTCTTAAATAGCTTATCATTATATTTTTTTATAAAGCACAGAACTGTTTTATGGCTACAATTAGCCTCTTTTGCTAATTGAGCTTGGGTTGTAACCATTTCTCCCCTACTAAGAGGGATTTTAACTCCTTGTTTATAATAATAGTAAGTATTAAACGATTTATTTAGCTTAGAGCTTATGTACTCTAATAGGTTATTGCAGGCGGGAGTCATTATTATTTTGAGTTGACCCCGAATTAAATCTAGACAAAAAGAATAACTTCCCGAGGGAGGTACCATCATATCTTGGAATAAAAAAATTATACACGAAGAATACGTTTCCGTCAAGTGTTACCTCGGAGCATTTAAATGTTTAATTATACTCGCCAAGATATATTTCCAAGATATAATGGTGGGTATAATCAATTTGAGACTAAAGAAAAAATTAAAAAAAGTCAAGAAAAGTTGTAAATTATAATAAAAACTATGACGTCATACATAGACATCAATATATAGTGTCAGTACGCGATGTCTAGACGTCATGTCTAGATGTCTAAATAAGACGTCTATACTAAATTAGCAGAAAAAATACTATTAAAATAGGAAAAAGAACAAAAAAGTGACGTCATACATAGACATCAATATATAGTGTCAGTACGCGATGTCTAGACGTCATGTCTAGACGTCAATGTATATTATACAGCTAATGTCTATCATACAACCTTATATCCTTCTATATTTAAAAAGGCTATTTTCGCATCATGCTATGACTATATCCTTTTTATCTTAGCTGTCTTAAAAATCGAAGGTGTTATTTGTTTGATTATCAACGATTTCGCTTAATAAGGCTTGTTTTAGCTCTACAGTATGATTTGTAATCATGTATCTGGTACAAATTCTCATAAGTTTGCTGATACTTAAGCTGTTCTTATCAACCCCTGCTCTGTAAAGATTTTCGATAAATTCTTCAACAGCCTGTTTCTCAACTTCTGTCATTCTAATAGGTATATTTCCCCTACCAACCTTTTTATACTTTATAGTGCGTATTATTGCTTCCAAATTTTCAGCCTCAATACTATTACTTGATTTAGAAAAATCGATTTGACTAACACGTTTTCTTTTTAAGTTTCTATTTAACTTTTTAGACTTATCAGTAGCATTAAGCTGATTTCGTTTATCTTTGGATGCATTACTTAATTCAGTATCATTCTTATTTTGATGAAAGAAGGCACTTGAGCTGAGCTCATTAATTAACTCTTGGGAAGGTGAAACCTTTTTGCTCATATACTAAATACTTCTTTTGCAAGTTTGTTATATGCGTTTGCACCAGTTGATTTGGGTGCATAGCTAAAGATATTTTTTCTATCCATATGAGCGTCTCTAAGATCAGTGTTTCTAGGAATTATAGTTTCAAAAACTGAATCTCCGTATGCCTGCCTCAATAGTTTTATTGATGTTTTGCTGTTTATTGTTGTATCGCTCATCGTAAACAATAATCCCATAAGTTCAAAGTCAGAATTAAAATTTTCTTGTACCTGCTGCATTGTCTTTGTTATCTGGTTTATTGAATCTAGCTCAAAATACCCCGGACTAGCGACAATAATTAGTTTATTTGAAGCGGTAAAAGCATTTAGAGTAAGCCACGAAAGAGCTGGCGGACAGTCTATAAAAATGTAATCATATCGATTTTTCACTTTATTAAGCTCATTTTTTAATCTTGCTTCACGATGATCCATTGCAGTTGTCAAAGATATATCGGTACTTGATAAAAGAATGTGAGAGGGTACAATGTCTAAACCCTCGACGGTTGTCTTTCTGATATACAAAGGCTTCTTTTCTAAAATTGTTGCACAAACTGACTTTTGATGAGTAACATCTTGATACCGTTCTAAAAGAACTTTGGAAGAATTTGCTTGGCTGTCGATGTCAATTAAAAGTACTTTTTTCCCGCTGATAGCTAAGGCCGAAGATAGTGTGATAGAAGTTGTTGTTTTACCTGTACCTCCCTTCTGAGAAGCTATTGATATAATCATAATACGTTTAATTAATTATGGTTCCTAAAAAGGTTAACCTAGTTTATTACGACCAATTTTATGATTAAAATTGACATTTTCACAGTTTATTAACTATTACTAATTGTCAAAGCGAACAAAATAATCTGTTACCGTTACTATACAAATATAGTAACATCAAGTTAATACGCATTAATAGTTATGTTAACAATAATTAACTAGTAGAAATTAATAAATTCAACATAATATGAACAACAAAACCATTGAAAGTAAATACGAAATGGATCCTGTTTTTTTAGGTATTCAAGAAGTTTCTCACAGAGCTGGAGTTCATCCTAATACTGTCAGAAACAAGTGTTTAGACACTAATCCTAAAGAAAGCTGTATTAGTAAAGATGGTAAAAAAATTGTTATTGAGCTGAACTATGCTGCTGAGAGGCTTGGTGTAGATGTAGACAAATTATATACATTCAATTCGGGAAATGTACACAAATCGATTGATGGAATTAATGTGAATAGAGGTGAGTCTAATGTTAACATTATAGTTACAAAAGCTAAAGATGAAGTTATAAAAAATCATCAATCTAGGATAGACTCACTCGAAGCTCAGTTAGCAAATAAAGACGAACAAATAATTAAATTAATTTCAGAGTTATCAGAATCTAGAAATCAATCAAATATTATTCTCAAAAATATCCAAGATAATTTTCTGCCTACAATTGAATCACAACAAAAAACTATTGAGGCTAAAGAATCTGAAAATAAGAAAAGAAAAGGCTGGTGGTCATTTCGCAAGAGTTGACTTACTTTAAAGAAAAATCACCCTCAGATTTCGAGGGTGATCACTAGTTTCCAATAATATAAGTCTAAAATCTAAACTTCAATCAGTTCAACATCCTTGATGTAAACTGGATTGCCTGATAAGAGGTGTGACACTACGGTTAGTTTTTGAATGTTGAGTCAGATTACCACCATTTAGCTTACCCTCCATAATCTCACCATAAGCCTTCATTGAAATATCACCAGTTAGGCCTAACTTATTAGCTAATTTTCCTTGCAAGTTAGGACTCTCAATTTGGTCTTTAGCATAGTAGTCATCTTTACTATAATGAGTCTCGTAATATTGAATAGCCTGGCTAGTATTTTGAATCACATTAATCCGGAGCATAAGCAAAAACTTGTAAGTTCATGTAGAGTGTCTTATTTCCTATATCTTATCTCCAAATTACGCAAGAGAAAAAAGTACAGACATCTCTCCTTCATAAATGGTAAAAGAAAAAGCCCTAATTTAAAGGCTTAAGAAGTTCGCAAAACAATAATTTAATACAAAGTAGAATGTGGGCTTAGAGGGTGGTGATGCAATTGTGACGTGTGTTTTAGTTTTAAATTCTGTGATATTTTAGTAAAATTTTACCCCTCCAACCTCTCAGCTAAATACTCAATCATCTCAATTTCATTGTCTGTAAGCTGTAGTTTTTCTTCAACTTCCTTGATAGCCCAAGTAGGTTTATCATTTGTAGGTTTGCCCTAATTCGATGTTCTCACCTAATTTTATAGTAAGATCTATAAAATCTTTAATAGGGTAATGTGAACTATTAATAGCTAATATTAGATCTTCAACATTTTGCTTACCAATAAAATTAAGTTGATCTATTATAGGCTTAGTATTTAGATAGGATTTTAGGGTCATATATTATTCGTAATTTAAAGAAAAAAGATCAGTATAGTGCATGATACTGATCTATCGTTAATATGTCGCAATTACGCATAGTGTTAGTATGTTGTCACGTAGTTGTAATTTATAACTAGGTTAACATCACCTCCTGAAACCGCTAAACTAGTGTAACAATAATCAGATCAGCTAGTTGTGTCAAATTTAGTTAAATAGGTTAAAGATATCAGATATAAAGAAGAGTATATTGTAGCTATTTTGTCCTCTCCAGGCTGAATAGTATCTAGGTTTACCAAATAGTCTTTGGCGCTTAAACAGCCTATTTAATCTATTTTTAGGTTTTCTTCCTAATTTTTCACTTAGCTTTTCCTTGAGCTTTTTGAACCACTTAGTCACATTTAAGTATTTACTAAATCAGTGTTTATGGCAAGAAAAAGACGACTCCATTGTGAAAAAGTCGTCTAGAGTATACAGGAATAAGAAACTTATGGAAGCCTCATTATCCATAGGCTGTAAAAACAAAAATCTTACAAATTTAGTCAAAAAAAGTAATTACCTACTTTTTCTTCTCCTGAGCAGATTTTATCTCCTGTTCAGTAAAAGTTTTTGAAGTATCTGGTTTTCCAGTTTGACTGTCGTAATTTTGGAAACCTTTGATATTTCCATTATTATCAAAAACAGGTTTCATTGCTCCACCAATATTTGGTTCTGGCTTACTCACGTTTCACCTCTAATGTTACGCCTATATTAACAGATTTCTTAACATGATTATTTAGTCAATCTCTACTGACCAAACAAGCTAAACCTTAAGATAAATCTGGTATAAAATTGGAATCATTCTAATACCACAGCAATTTGACAATACAAACCTGTTTGTGCAGATAGGATTTGACTATGAGCACACAGCAAAAAATATCGTCTAAAGGAACAAACGAAGAAAATCTAGGCAATGGTAGTACTAGTGAACAAAGTCATGTTAATGAGCAAAACGCCAGCTCAGATCAGATCACAAATGTTAATTCTGACAAAAAGATTTCAGGAGTATTACAGTTTCTACTTAAACATAAGCTGCTCTCACTAGCTCTACTTGCTGTTACTGTTTTTGTGTTAATCCCCTCAACAACCTTGGTTATTTGGTTATTACTAAGTCTTGTCGGAGGCTATTATCTAGCCAAACTACCATTCATTAATCAATCCAAAATACTTAATAAATTTACTAGGAGTAGATCATCTAAACCTAGATTAGCTACATACGCAGTGGCTTCTTCGATCTGTTCTCTGTTATTACTCCTACCAGTAGGCATATACTTTAACATAGTTAGCCCTTCAAATCATGACCAACCACAAGTCCAAGGTGTAAGTGAGGACAGAAAGTCTGAGATCTAGATTTAGCTAAACAAGAAGCTGAGGAGGCTAGGATAGCTCAAAAACAAGCTGAAGAAGAAAAGCTTTGATTAGAACAACAAATCACTAATGCCACGAGTGTTAACTTAGACTATGACCTAGATTCAGGTTTAGAAGCTCAGGATATAGAAAAAGCTAAACAAGCTAATTTAGGTATATCAGAAATAGGAATTAGTACTAAAGATAAAAAACTATTTGAAGTCTTATCAATTGTAGATGGAGATACAATTAAAATATCAGAACTAGGCACTTTAAGACTAATTGGTATGGATACTCCTGAAACTAAAGATCCAAGAAAACCAGTTCAGTGTTTTGGTATAGAAGCTACTAATAGAGCTAAAAGCTTATTAGAAAACACTAAAGTATATTTAGAATTTGATCCAGCAAATAGAATTGATAGATACGGTAGAACCTTAGCCTACGTATATAGAGAAGATAACCTATTTTACAATTTAGATATGATTAAAGAAGGCTATGCCCATTCTTATACTAAATACCCTCACCCTAAATTAGATGAATTTAATGTAGCTCAAAAAGAAGCTAGAGATAACAGTAAAGGCTTTTGGGCTCAAGATACTTGTAATGGTGACACTACTCAAAGTGCTGAAAAGGAACAAACAGAATCAAAACCACAACCTATTAAACCAATTACAAAACCTAAACCTACTAATCCGCCAAAGCAGACTACCAAACCAGCTCCCAATAATCCACCTATAGTTAATCCAGTACCTGAGAGACTTAAACCAGTATCTGGAGTTGTGAAAAAGTCTAATAGTGGTATTTGTCACTCACCAGGATCAACCTATTACAATAGGACTAAAAACTATACTCCATACAACACTATTGAGGAGTGTCTTCAGAGCGGCGGCAGACTTCCAGAAAGATAGAAGATCGTAATTAACTACTAAAAGCTGACTAAAACTTACAAGAAACCACCCATTGCCAACCACCTAAATATCTGCTTAGGTAGTTGTTATGTCGAAACATAGTTTTAAAGCTAGTAGTGTTAATGACGTTATTCAAGATAATTTAGATAGTTATTACAGTTTAAAAGTTAAACAAGTTACTAAACAATCTAATATACCTATTACTCACTATGGTGTTTTAGTCTCAGCTGGTTTTCCTTCTCCTGCTGATGACTTTATAGAATCACCCTTAGATCTTAATGATATAATTGAACATCCTAATAATACTTTTTCAGTTAGAGTAGTAGGAGATAGTATGATAGGAGCTGGTATCTATCCAGGAGATCTTTTAATTATAGATAGATCTATTACTCCTATTAGTGGAGATGTAATACTAGCTGTAATACAAGGAGAGTTTACTATTAAAAGATTTATTAAAAAAGATAATAATAAAGTATATTTAGTACCTGAGAATAAAAACTATAAATCTATACTAATAACTGAAAATAGTGAATTTGAAGTCTGGGGCAAAGTAATCTGTACTCTACATGATCCTAATTGTAGTAAAGGTGGGTTTTTCAGGGGGTAAAGAAAACACTGAGTAAATATTATGTCGAATTATAGTATTTGACCTACTAACTATTTTGTGATGTAATGAGTTTTGGAGAAAGTCGGTACAAAGTTATTCAACCGGCTACTGTTTTACAATGAAGCTGCGATTAAATGTGATTACTAGCTTAGTTGTTTTTGGGTCAATCTTCCTGCACAATCAATCTGTATCATCATCTCAAACTAGTAGATGTATTCAGCAAGGGCAAGGCTTTAAGCTAATTAATGCAAAGGAGAGTTGCAATAACGAATATGAGCAGCTAGTAGAGCTTAGAAGTCATATTTTAGGCCTAGTTTCTACTGATGACAGTATTATTCCAGTTAATAATGTTGAAAGTCTCTTTAAGCGATCAGAAAGACCAAGCAACGGTAGAACATTTAAATCTGAAGAAAGTCTAAGATTTACTCTTGCTGACTCAGTTAAAGTTATTAGCGTAGTCAGACTTGTTAAATACACAAGTATTAACGGTCAAAATGTCACAGTTAGAATATTCCTAGATATAAATTCTGAGATGATCGAAGCCAGTATATACAACAACAGAAACAAACTGATGTTGTCAGCTAGCGTTAACAAAACTTCGCCAGTAAATGAATTTCAAACCGCTAATAAAGATAAAAGTGAGGATACTAGTGAGTCATATAATCGAGATGTTGTGTACATGACTGGTAATAACATTACTCTTACTAACGTAGAAATACAACAAGCTCTGAACTTTATTAGAAATGAGTTTTAAAAAGTGAAGGTGAATAGCAAATTAATAGCTATTAACACTTACACTATTTATTGAATTTTGTAGCAAAAGTGTTTAAACAGACTCCACCACCCTCCAGCAATGTTGAGGGTGGTTTTTAATACAACTAAATTCAAAACAAAAAAAGACAGCTAAGTTTAATAGCTGTCTAGGGTTCCCTTATAGATCATACTAGTAGATGAACCCCGAATGACTTGGTATATCACAAACTGAAACCGAAGTCAATTAAAAGTTTAACATAACAGAATAACCAGACCATCCACAAACTTCAAAACTACACCCACAAACAACCCAACTAATATTTCCAACTCCCATAACCAACTCTAACTAATCTATACAGCTCACTTGCTCTCCCCACAACCACCCCTCTACCATTATGCCTATCAACCCCATCGCCCTAGTCGATTGTAACAACTTCTACGTATCTTGTGAGAGAGTGTTTAATCCTAGTCTTCGGAATAAACCAGTTGTGGTTCTTTCTAATAACGATGGCTGTGTAGTATCTAGATCAGATGAAGTCAAAGCTGTAGGAGTACCTATGGGAGCTCCCTTCTTTAAACACAAAGATCAATTACAAAAAATAGATTGTGCTATTTATTCTTCAAACTACGCCCTATACGGAGATATGAGTAGAAGAGTAGTTAATACCTTGCTTGAATTTTGTGAAGATTTAGAAGTCTACTATATAGATGAAGCATTTTTATCTTTTAAAGGGATAAGATTATTTGAATTAGAAAACTATGCTAAACAAATCAAACACAGAGTCTATCAATGTACTGGTATACCAGTTAGCATTGGTATAGGAGAAACTAAGACTCAAGCTAAATTAGCTAATCATGTAGCTAAATATGATATGAGAAAAGGTAAAAAGCTATTCAAGGGTATTTTCTCATTTCTAGGTAAGCCACCAGAACTAATTGATAATGTGTATAACAACGTAACTGTAGATGAATTATGGGGCATAGGCAGACAATACACTAAAAAACTAAAACAAGAAAACATTCATACAATTAGTGATCTACTAAATCAAGACCTATCAGTAATCAAAAAGAAATATACTATACAAACTGCTAGATTAGTAAACGAACTCAAAGGTATTAAATGTTATGATCTAGATATTAACCCAGACTCAAAAAAAGGTATAGCCGCTACTAGATCTTTTGGAAGTAATGTAACTACCTTAGAACAATTAAAAGAAGCTATAGCTCAATACTGTACTAGAGCTGGAGAAAAACTAAGAACAGAGAAATTAGCAGCTTCTAATATTCAAGTATTTATTATGACCAATAGATTTAAAGATAATAAATACTATAACTCTATAGGTTATACTTTTGATACTCAAACTAATTATACTCCTGATCTAATAAAACAAGCTCATAAATGCTTAGAAAAGATATACAAGCATAATCTAATCTATAAAAAGGCAGGGGTATTTGTCAGTGGTCTAGTACCTCAAGATAAAGTCAGGTATAGTTTGTTTGAAACAAATAACAATTCAAATAATCTAAAAGAGTATAATCATAATCAATTTAAATACAATGATATTGATTCTACTATACACATAAAAAAAGCAATCTCTAAAACAGTAGATAGGCTTAATAAAAAGTATGGTAGATTAAAAGTAAGATCAGCTGCTATTGGTTACTCTCAACAATGGAAACAAAATAGAAAAATGGTTAGTCCTAGATACACTACTGTGTGGGGAGAGGTGTTGAGGGTTTGAAAAACCTACCCAATATTTTCACTCTCAGCACTATTTCTAACTTTTCGTGACTTAGTACCTAGTAACCAACTAAAAAGCCCTCCAGACTTAGTTTTTTTGCTTTCTAGAAAAAGCTGACCTTGTTGCATGCTTAAACTTTGTTGACGACTAGCCAGGTTATTTGCTTCTCTAATTTGTTCATTTTTGATTAGTAATTCACTTTTTAAAATTTCAATTTGGTCTTCTAAATTACTAATTCTTTTATCCTTTTCTAATAGTAAACTTTGTAACACACTAGTGTTTATTTGTTCATACTCTAGGTTATTACTAGCTTTACCCTCGTCTTTTATTAGGTTATCACTATCTGATACTAGGCTTATCAAATCATCTCTCTTTAGCTCATCAAAAATTCTAAACAAATAGCTTTTGGAATAAGATCTACGATTTTGTCTTCCCACATCAACTTCATCACCATTGGGTTTATAGACTTTTAACCAATTGTTTAGAGTATTAATAGATACCTTAGTTAAATCTATTATTTCCTCTTTTGTTAAAAATACACCGTCGGGTATGTCTATTACTGTATCAGTGTTTACATTAGTCATATATTAGGATTTGATAACAAATAATTAGTATTACACTAGGAATTACTAGCTCTATATTACAATAATATTAGGTTTACACTAGTGTGTCAACCCACAAAAATTAACATATTTATGTACTATAGCTAATGACTAGTTAATATTGAATAAAAAATTAGTTTAAGTTAACTTTTCAATAACTTGTTGAACTTTTAGTATTTAAAACTTCGTATAAGATGCATTATACGACAGTACTTACGCACTTGACTATTTTTGCTTTAAAATAGTGATTTGTACAACAAAAAACTATCCTTTAGGGATAGCTTAATCAGAAAACTAACAAGGAACGGGTTTTATGGTTCGACTTGTTAGTGTAGTAATTTACGTTAAGGTCTTACTTGGAGTTTTTATTATCCTGACCTTTGATTAGTTCGTTCACTTTTTCTTCTGAAACCCCTTTAACTTCAATTTCCTGTCCGTCTTTACAGTATGCGGTTCCGTAGTGGGAACCTTTGTGTGTAACAAACCCCGCAAATCCGGTTACTATTCTTTCCATATTTTCTATATCTAGAGTTCAGCGACTACTATTGTGTAAATTATCATATATTTGCGCTAATGTCAAAAACTTTAGCCTGACAAACTGATTCTATTTCCCTAAACCTTAACTATAAACTCCCCGCCTAAATCTTGTTCTTGATTTTCTAACATTTTTTTAGATGTAATCTGAAAATAGACCATAGTTGAAGTAATTTTTCTATGTCTTAAGTGGTCTTTAACTCTTTCTACTGAAACTCCACTTTCTGCCATATGTACTGCTATTGAGTGTCTTAAGCAATGAGGGTGTTGTTTATCTAGCGGTAGCTTGGCTTTTTTTGAGTAATAATCGTATAGTCTATATATTTGGGTAGTTGATAATTTATTTAGTTTCCTACTAAGAAACAGTACGCTTGAATCCTCTATTAACTTGCTATTCTTAATTATTAGATCACGCTGGTTTAAATATTTTTGAATTAGCTTCTTAGCTGTTTTATCTAGAATATTTTCTCTACTTATTCCATTTTTAGAAGCTGTAATAAAAATACGATTATCGTTTAACCGCAAATCTTTAATTGTTAGTCTTGCAACTTCACTACACCTCATCCCGTAGAGATACATTAGATAGAACATGGCTTTATCTCTATCTTTATTGATTTTATTTAAAAACTTCTTTAGTTCTGTTGGGGTAAGATATTTTATAGTTTGGGGCATGTTAGTAAAAAATCAGTTTTTAAAATATTATTTTTCTAACCATAATCAGTCACTATCTTGTTCCTTACTTTGATTTAATATACCTACAAGCTCTTCTTTGGACGGTAAATAAGTCATATACCTAGTAGCAAAAACTTGCTTGTTATCACCAAGAGTGTACTCAACAACTGCATCGTCTTTGTTCGCTCCTAGAACAACCCCAACTGTTAGCACATCATCATTCTGTTTAATATCTTTATCAAAATAGTTAACGTACATCATCATCTGCCCTAGATCTCCATGTTCGATGTTACCACGCTTCAGATCAATCAATACATAACATTTTAGAACTACATGATAGAACACTAAATCTACATGGTAGTACTTTCCGCTGAGGTAAATTGGATATTGCCTTCCAATAAAAGCAAAGCCTTTACCTATTTCTAATAAAAACCTTTCAAGGTTATTGATAATTCGCTTCTCTAAGTCGCTTTCCAGGTACTCTGTACCTTTTTCAAGACCAAGAAAATCCAATATCAAAGGATCTTTGACTATAGGATTAGTAGTATGTAGAACTTCGTTTTTATCTTCTTTGGATATATCGTACCTACCATTCTTTAGTGACCGATCGTACTCATTTCTGCTAACTGCTTCTTTTAGTTTTCTAACCGATAACTTTTCTTTGATTGCCAGTTGCTCATAAAAATATCGCTCAGACTCATGAAGAGTTGTTAGTAAAACATAGTGTGAAAAGCTTAATTTGAATTGGACAGACACCGTCTGTCCTTTTGAGTAAATTACATAAAATTCTCTCATTTCCTTAAGGTTAGAAACACTAAATCCCCTGCCATACTTTTGAGTTAATCTTTGAGAGAGGTTTTTAAGTAATTCTTTACCGTATTCTGCACGCCCTAAACCTTTTTGCTCTTCTTCAACTATCTCTTTACCTACTGAATAGTAGCTTTTAGTCATGACATTATAAATTGCTTGGGTAGCTTCAACCCTACCCAGCTCAATAATACTAGCCACTCTTTGGTACAGTTTGTTGTTTATTGAGGAATCAATTTCTTGGTTTAACATATGCTAATTCTAATTATAAACTTGCCTTAATCTGTAGTACAATAACTATTCTTAAATATAGCTGAACATTTTACTCATTAACAGTGTAGAGTTAAAGTTCTTACTACTAAACTAAATTAACTTTAAATAACCCGTCAAGTAATATAATTAGTATTTCACTACATTAGAATATCCCTAGTTCTGTTGATTAAAATCAATAGCAAAGACTATTTACGTATCTTATCAATTTCTAATGTAAGAAAATAGTAGTGTTTTGAGGTAGTTTTAGGGAAAATTGTTCAAAAGAAAGAGCGGATAGATTTTCATCTTTCCGCTCTTGTGATTAGCTAGTCTATTAATAGGTTAAGACTCTTTAGTGTCTTCACCGTAAGTATCGCCAATATGAAGGTTACTAGCTGAATCTAGATTATATATATTTTCTCCTTTTTGAAATATTACAGTTGATTCAGATTTGCTAGCAGACTCATTTTCCTCCTCTTCAGAATTGGTAGTTGTGTCTTCAGCCGATTTAGTGGGGTTAATAACTAAACTACCATCTTCATCGAGTTCAATCTCTTCTCCGCCAACATTTATGTTGAACTTTGGTGTTTTATCTTGAGACATGAGAACCCCTTTTAAATATTCAATGGATTTAGTAAGCTAAGTTAATTCTTAACTTACACTATTAACATATCATAAGATTAGTTAATTATCAACTTACTCACTGCAGTATAAGAAGCCAACAAGCTTCGGATATTGCTAATAAGTATAAAATCTGTATTTATACTTAAGCACCTTATTATGATACAAGTAGGTAAGTGTGAAAGTAAAACTGATAGCTTTAGTCGGTATACTGAGTGTAGTCGGGGCTTTTGTAGCCATCCAGAGATCTCGAGCTGTGACTAATAAAAACCGAATCCATATAGCATTAGGTTGTGATCCTGAAATTTATAGACAGAAGCAAACAGTAGAAGGCTATACAGCGGAAGTTGTTTGCGATACCGATGGAGACAATATGATTCAATCAATCAAATTCTCAGGTAAAATTCCCCAAAAAAAAGTAGAGTGGTTTACATGGCTACCATCATCAGGAGAATTTAGTGTTCCGGATGATGGAATAGTTCGAAAGGATAACAATGCTTTTGCTTGGGCTATTAACTTGACCATTAACACTGACGAGTAACATACCTGATATTGAAATAAGTGGCTGATGGTGATACACAAGTAGTACATTACATAACCCCCTACAACTGCGTAGGGCTTTTTTGTTAAAATACATCAGCTTGCCAATTCTAAATACATGACTGACGTATAGTTATCTGTGAAAGATATTTACCCTAACAGTAAATCTAGATGTTCTATAAATTTATACACTGCATTTCTTTTGTCTTGCCCTACAAGAGTAGCCTGCACAAAACTTAGTAACGTATATGGAGGTATCTCACACGATTCAGTAAATAGATTTTTAGAAAAAAGTAAGTTTGTACCTAAGCAATTATTTTTAGAAGCGAAAAAGCTGTTAAAGCTTAATTTAGTCGGTGGTTACATATCTGTAGATGATACGATAATTGATAAGCACCACTGTAAAATTGAGGATAATGACTTAGTTCAAAAGCACTACTCTGGCAAACATAAAAAGGTTGTAAAAGGTGTTTGTCTCATAACATTATTTTACACTGATCTAAATGGTAAAAAGACTCCTATAAACTACCGAGTATTTGTTAAAGATAAGACGGCTAGTAAGAACGAGCTCATCAGAGATATGCTAAAGGAGGCTTTGTCTTGGAACATAAAACCAGCATACGTTACCTCAGATAGCTTCTACGCTACAAAAGAAAATTTGTTTTGGTTTAAATCAAAGGGTTTTGGTATATGTGTAGGCTGTACAAGCAAGTCTTTGATAATTCAGAAACCTAAACGAGTAAGTGGAGAAACTTTTAACTCTGATTACTGCACCCAACAACTTTCCAAAACTGATATTCCCAGAGAGGGTAAATTGCTTTTGCATACAACTTTTGGCTTAGTTTCTATGTTTCGAGTAAATCTAAAACGATCTAAAGATGTTAAGTATTACATGGTAAAAGAGCCAGGCAAAGGTAGTGATCAGGAGCAGAATCTGGTTAGTATAAAGAATTTTAAAAGACTGAGAAGTATTCACTGGAATATAGAGTTATATCACAAAATACTGAAAAATAATTGTTCAATCGAATCTTTTATGGTACGAACTAAGAGTTCTGTAACTACTCATATTCATTGCGCTCTAAGGGCATTTATACTTTTACAGTTGAATAAACTTAAAAAGGTAATCCGATCTGAAGACGAACTAAGGATTAAGCTATATGGAAGGATCTGTAGACTATTTTTACTAGCAATACACGAATTAAACACCCTGGCTTTTCCTGTTAAATTAGCTAATAGCAATGAACTATTGAAGAATAGAGAATTTTGGTAAGTTTAACATGTAGAAGGTTACAATCTGATGAAGAGTTGCTAATTAATAAGGTGATTAATAAGCGTTGATTATCCCCCATCGTACAGTCTATTAACATTGCTGTAAAACACTGTGGGCTAAGATGAGTTTTGTAGCTCTGAATAATAGTTTGAAAATCTCGCTTAACCATATGCTATTTTTGTAGAATTTTATGGGTCTGAAACCTCTTAAGACAGTCACTAAGCCTACTCATATCAGTACTTTTAATTTTAACAGTTGAGCTATAATATTTCAACTTAGAAGCTAGTGCATTATCCTTTTTTTGTAACATGGATAAAGAAGTACTATCTTTCACAAAATTCTGATATTCCGAAACTTTCTGATCATGGACTAACTCCTCTAATTTATTAGATTTGCTATGAAATTCCTCCTTCATTCGCATAAACTGTTTTCTACCATCTACATTTAGTAGAGGGTTTTTGTGCTGTTTAGAGGCATTAATAGCCAAGTGCGTAAGTACTGACGAATCAACGTAAATATACTAGGTAATTACTGGGTTTATGGGGGTGGTCTTTTATTTTGATTTCTTAGATTTACTAGATGTAGTGGTGGTTGGGGTTATTTTGTGTGTAGTTGATCGTTTGTGGGAGTATGGTTTTGATATTTATCTTTGAAATATTTTTATTCCTTTATTTTGCTTATTTGGGGTTTAAATAATTTGTTTGAGAATTGTATGTTTGGGAGCTAAAGTTTGAATTTGGGTTAGTTAGGGGGTTATTTCGGGGTTTGGGTAGTTTTTGGGTATTTTTGAGTGTGGGGAATGGTGGTTAGAATTGTTTCTGTTAGAATGCCACGCGGATGGTGGATAGTGTTAGTAAATAATTTCTAACCTTGCATCTACTGCAAATAGGAATTTATACAAAGTAGATAAATTTGGGGCACTCTCTCCTCTCTCAATACGAGCTATTTCAGGTTGATTAACACCCATTAGTTCAGCTAACTGTTTTTGAGTTAGTTTTTTTGCTTTCCTAATTTCTTTGATTCTTTCAACTAGTACCCCAAGCATAGCTCTAGAGTATTCTTCTTCAACTACTTTTTTACTCTCATTGGTAGTCATAAAGTGTTGTAGTTTAGAAATTTTAGTATGTTGATTTACAGGCAGTTCTATTGTTTTAAAATTTTAAATTATTGTTTAGTTATTATATGATAATTATTATATACAGTCAAGGTTTTATAATAAGTTAAATGGTATAGTATTTTTGTTTTCTATATATTCTTTCAAGGCATTAACTCCTGCTTTTAAATCTTTTTTATCTGTTTTTTGAGTTTTCTTGGTAAAACCGTATAATACTATTATATTTGGTCTTTCTAAGACAAAGAAAAATCTACATATATTGGAATTGCTTTGTACCTTTAGTTCATATAGCTTGAAAGCTTTATAATTTATTAGCTTAATATCTTGTTTAGCATAAAATTTATGTGGTAAAATAGAGATATTAGCGATAGCTTTTCTAGCCATATTTGGATTAGATTGCATTAACTCATAAAGATAATCAATTATTTGAGAATAACCCTTTGTATCTACGCCAGTTGACTTCATTGCAACCGGCGTGTACTTCTGGCAATTGTACGCCTATATCTCATTGGCTTCTAAAATGCG
>JBCDGH010000022.1:0-21175 GCA_038751365.1 Patescibacteria group bacterium
TAGAAAACTTAATTCCTACCTAGGGTTTGTCAAACTTAGAGTTATTACTTTACTGATCAGAAGAATGAGTAATTAATTTAGGGACAGGTTCCTACTTTTTTTCGTTAAGATTAACCCTTGACAAGTTAGAGCTTTTACTTGTAGTCTACTTTTAAATTTTTCTGGATGCGTTTGCGATCCTGTTTTATAGTAAATTCTTGTAATGAAAATCTATACTTTCACCAAAATCTCTAATAGCTCAAAAAGTAGATATCCCAAGAGACCTTCGCTAAATAAGTTCCCACCTAGTTCTAGAAGTGTTAGAAGAAGCAGGTCTGCCGCTCGTCCTGTACAGTACAAGTTTTTATCACAAATTTTCGCTTTGATGTTGCTTACGGCTGGTGTCTTCCTGGCAGTGCGAGGATTATTTGGGTCTACTACTAGTTCTATAGCTATAGCATCTGAAAGTGAACAAGTTAGACTAATCATTAACTATAATTCAGTTGTGTCACTTGATAAAAATGATTCTGATAATAGTAGAGTTATCGACACCTCTCAAACCGAAATTAAAGAGCCGGATCTGAGTTCTACTTCCAGGTAAAGTAGCCTTAGCTATGACTTGACAATATAGTCTTACCAAACTAATTATTCAACATATTCGTGGAATTAATGCCCAGGTGGTGGAATTGGTAGACACGCAAGGTTTAGGACCTTGTATCTTTATCGGTGTGAGGGTTCGAGTCCCTCCTTGGGCACCATAGTTCAATAATTTTTTGACCGCGGGTATAATTTAATGGTAGAATACAACCTTCCCAAGGTTGATGCGGGAGTCCGATTCTCCCTATCCGCTCCACAGCAAGTACTTTGCGGTCGTGGTGAAATGGTATACACGCTACCTTGAGGTGGTAGTGAGAGAAATCTCGTGGAGGTTCGACTCCTCTCGACCGCACCAAACAAATTATATAAGCCGAGGTGGTGGAATTGGTAGACACGCTGGACTCAAAATCCAGTAGTAGCAATACTGTGAGGGTTCAAGTCCCTCCCCCGGCACCAGCGAAGAAAAATAAAATCTAGATAAACTAGCTAATATAACAGTTGCACTTTCAACTTTCAAAAAGTAGTGCATATTATACACTATAAACGCGTAATTAGTATGATTCAAACAACAACACCAAATATTGAAGGTAAAAAAATAAATTCCTATTATCGCATAGTTACTGGGGAAGTAATTTTAGGTGCAAACTTTTTTAAAGATATCCTAGCTAGCCTTACCAATGTTCTTGGCGGTCGTTCCCAAGCATATGAAGATTCACTTAACGAAGCTAGGCAGGCAGCACTCAAAGAAATGAGCGATAAGGCTCAAGTTATGGGAGCAAATGCTGTTATTGGTATTGATATAGATTACGAAACAATCGGTTCCGATACCTCAATGCTGATGGTAACTTGTAGCGGTACTGCAGTGTCCATTGAATAGAGTGAAAACAAATATGTATATTATTACCGGTAATAATCATAAGTTGGAGGAGTATAGAAATTTTTTCCCTGACATTAGCTCAAAACAGTTAGATATGCCTGAAATTCAAAGCTTAGATGAGTTGGTTATTCAAGATTTTAAAATAGCTGAAGCTAAAAAGCATATTTCTCAAGATTTTATTGTAGATGATGTAGCCTTTTATTTGGACTGTCTGGATGGGTTGCCAGGTCCTTTTATCAAGTGGTTCAATCAAACAATAAAGCCGATAGGTTTGTATCAATTAGCGGAGCAGAAAGGTAACTTTAAAGCCAGTGCACGATGTGTAGTTAGTTATGTTGATAAGAGTGGTTTGATTACCCATTTTCAATCAAATATTCCAGGTAGAGTAGTTTCGCCGGTAAGCTCGGTTGGTTTTGGATTTGATACTATCTTTATCCCAGAGGGTATGTGTAAAACATACTCGGAAATGAGTGTTAGTGAAAAAAATTTATGCAGTCATCGTGGGGTAGCTATGCAAAAGCTAGCAACTGCCTTAAGTCAAAAGCTATAGCTTAATTCAACTTAATAACTTTTTTATATCTGGTTCTATTTCTTTAGGTTCGGTATTTGGAGAGTATCTTTTGAAAGGCTTACCTGTCATATCAACCAAAAATTTTGTGAAGTTCCATTTAATTTCTTCTGTTCCTAAAATTCCTGGTAAAGATTTCTTAAGATAGGTGAATATTGGATGAGCCTTATCACCATTTACTTCTATCTTTTCAGTCACCAAAAAGCTTACTCCATAATTTACTAGACAATTTTCTTTAATTTCTAAGCTATTCCCAGGTTCTTGGTTGCCAAATTGATTAGAAGGAAAACCAATAACTACTAATCCTTGCTCAGTATACGTAGTATGCAGCTTCTGAAGACCAGCATATTGAGGAGTAAAGCCACATTTACTAGCGGTATTTACAATTAGTAAGGTTTTGTTTTTTAGATCGGCAAAGTTGATTTCTTTTGATTGTAAAGAGTTGATCTTAAAATCATAAATTGATTCGGGCATATGGGTAAAAGCTTATAGTCCTGTCAGCTTTCGTCAAGGGTTTATTGCTTTGGGCTAAGGAAATAGAAATGTCAGTTGATCTTAACGATTTTAGAGTATTGCTACTACAAATATAACAAATATCATTTTACTTATGAAACTCCATAATGAAAATATTCTTTCTACTATTCCGTAGTACTCTTTGAATTTTTTCGTAAATTGAAGTACGAATAATGCAGGATAAATACAAAATAAAATATAGGTTAAGTAAGCCAGATTTGATACTGATAGTATACTTGCTGAGTCAAATTGTCTACTTCTGCCTAACAATATAAGCCATACACTAGTATAAAGTATTATTGAAGTAACTAAAGGTGCGATCAACTTTTTTTTATTCGGGTAAGACGACTCGACATCGGCTGATAGTAAGACAGCTGTGAAGTGGCAAGTAAATAGTAGTATTAACGTCGATATATCATAAATACCTAATAATTGAGCTAAAACTAGTACCATTAATGAGCTAGAGAGAGAAAATTCTTTCCATCTGTACTTGTTTGTATTTTTGTTGATCTCTTTTTCTAACCTACTGTATTGACTGTTTAATGATAAGTAAAGGTTAGTGCCTGCGCTAATAACAAAAGCAAATAAAATAGTGAGTAAGATAGGTATATTATGAGTATCTACTGTCGGACTTATTATTTGTTGAGCTATTAAAATAACTATCAAGATACATAGTAAGGTGAAATAAATTCCGATCTTGCGATTCCACATTTGAATCGATTTTATACTGTTTGCTTTTATAATGACTTTGCTGGGAATAAGTAGTTTTGCAATCAAAAAAAGGTGCTTAGTCATAAATTTTGATCATCAGTGTATCAAATAATTTAGAATCTAGCAAATTAATCTTGGATTTGTTCTCAAACTGAAAACTGCTTAGCAGTGCAGAACCAAGCAAGCCCAGCAATCCATGAAGGTAAAATCACTTCTCCTAAGCTACAAAACTGCAACCCCATGTCTTTAAATTTCTTTAGCTCTGACTGTGACCACCCTCCTTCTGGACCCACTAAAACTGCACTTCTACCGCCACTTTGTACTTCATTTGCTTTTGTTAATGGAAATTTTGGATTTTGTTCTAAAACTACTGGTTTATAGTAATTTATCAATTCAGACAATTTAGAAGTCTTAATAACTTGTAGGCTAGGCTTAAAGATTGTTTGGGATTGCTCACAACTACGGATTAGGATTTTTTCTAACCTGTGGTAGTTAATAGTTTGCTTATTTTGAGAAAGCTCAGCTTCAAACAAGATTATTTCAGAAACTTCAGCTAGAGGTAAGATTTCAACTAGTTTCTCTAAATAAAGCTTATCAATTCTGGCTTGCAATATAATCTTTTTATTTTTTGGTAGTTCATATTGTTTTTCAGAAATAACCTCAAACCAAAAACACTTCTGCTTTATCTCTACTTTGGCAATGCGAATATATGTTAGCTTACCCATTAAATTAGTTATTGAAATATACTCGCCAGATTTAATTCTACAACTGACTAGGTGAGAAGATTGCTCTGAGCTAATTTTATTGCCATTTAAGTCAGGAATATAAAAATACATCAATTAGTTTTTATGTGAATGCAGGTTTGATAAAGTTGTCTATTGTATTGTTTAGTTCTTCTTGATGGGGAAGCCTTGACTCAGTGTTTTTTGTAGGTAAAAAAGCTTGATTGATATCGGGTAGATTTTGTAAATTAGCAGTTATATTCTGTGCCCAGTAACTTGTGCCCCAAGCTTGGTTTAAAACTAATTTTTTGCCATTTAATAAATTAGCTAGGCTAAGTTTAGAATAGAGATTTTTAGCTAAACCTTCCAAATTTGTTTGACTACCTAAGTTGATGATATGCTTATCATTTTTTAAAATTTCAGAAAAATATACAGGAAACTCGTAATCTAATGTTTTTTTAATCTGCTCTTTTGTACCGATAATCGTTGAAAAACTATTCAAATTTATACATTCTGGATTATTGATTGTGTAAATATTTTTGAGTTCTTTAATTTTATTATTGTTGGTTTTGAATTGAATATCTACTGGAAAGACTTTTACCAGCTCTCCAAAGTTAAAACTTCCAGGGTCTTCAACTAAGATCTTATTATTGTTTAGACAATTAAGAATAACTAACCTGTCTTGTACATAGTGATTTTGGATATTTTCAGAATTGAGTGGCTCGAAAGCGATAGTTAATTTATCTTGTAATTTGAATAGTGCCGGTGCTGGGTGAATCAAGGTAAACAGTATCTTCAAGTACTCAGGATAAGGGTGCAATTTACATTTGTCTAAAAAATTTTTAAAATCATTGCAAAATATTATAGTGTTATTGCTTACCACACTTATAGTTTTATGAGTATTTAAATTAAAATTAGGAAAGGTAGTTGAGCTAGTTATGAAATTTTTTTCGAATATTTTTTCGTTGCCAGGATTCTCAGAATTACACTTCATACAAACTTACTCTCGTTGATGTCAATGCTACTATTGGTAGCACATCAATCGGCTTTTGACAAGCTAAAATAAAAGTATGAGTATTGCTCTAGACATGATTAAGTCGAGATTTTTCTTGCAACTTAGTTTATATTGAGAGATTTATATTTTGCATCTAAATGTACAAAAAAAGTGTAAATAGAATTGTTATAGGAGATGTTGGCAGTGGTAAAACTATTATAGCTTTTTTGACTGCACTAACTTATATGAAGTCCTTAGAAAAGTCTGTAGTAGTGCTTTTAGCTCCAACTGAAGTCCTAGCTTTTCAACATTATACGAAGTTAATTAGCTATCTTAATATTTGGTCAGATAATTTTTTTGACCAAGTAGACTTTATTTACTTATCCAATCGAAGTATTTATTTGAATAATCTTAAAATTACTAAAAAGTCCTTAACAAAAGCTGAGCTAAAAAGCCATCGATTTTATATAGGAACACATGCTTTATTATTTGTTTCTGAGATTAATCCCGATTTTGTGCTAGTGGATGAGCAACATAGATTTGGAGTTAGTCAAAGACAACATTTAACTACTTCGAAAAATGATTCTGAGAAAGAGTTTTCTCCTCATTTTGTTTCTTTTACTGCTACTCCAATTCCAAGAACTTTGGCTCTAACTGTGTTTCAGTCATTAAAGCCGCTATTTCTAAAATCGCTTAAATTTAGAGAGAAAATACTCACAAATATTGTTAGTTTTGTATCTTTTGAAGATAAAGTAGTAGATGCAATAAAAGCTGAACTGGATAAAAAAAGGAAAATTTACGTCATTTGTGCCAGAGTTGAAGATAAAGAGGAGGGGGAGGAAGATCTATGGTCTGTAAAAAAAGCGGTTGATACCTTAGAAGGTTTTTTCCCTGATAGAATACTAAGCGTTCATGGTAAATTAAAAAATAAGAAAGATATTTTAAAAGAGTTTAAAGATTCGACTGATAAACATATTTTGGTAGCTACTACTGTTGTTGAGGTGGGGGTAGATGTAGCTGAGGCAACTCTTGTAGTTATTCTCAATGCAGAAAAATTTGGACTATCTGCTTTACATCAGATTCGTGGTAGGGTAGGTCGAAATAGTTATCAAGATAACCAATGTTTGTTGGTTACTACTGATCAATATCTCAGAAGTAGGCGTCTAAAATATTTATGTCAGTATCAAGACGGTTTTGAAATAGCTGAAAAGGATCTAGAGCTTAGAGGTGGTGGTGATATTATTGGTAAAGCTCAAAGTGGCTTTGAAGAGGACATACAGAATCTCATGGGATTGAATCAGGAAATGTATTATAATATTACTGAGTTAGTAAATAGTTTGGATCTGACAAGTTTGGAAAAAGATATGCCCAGACTCTACAATTATTTAGAAAAAGAAAGCGCTAAAGTCTGGGAGGAATAGCTAGTAGCAATTTTATATTTTAATGATATCGAATAAATTACCGTACTTGATTACCATCTTGTAATCAGCTATCATTGCCCAACATTGGTTTCTTTTCGCCAGAAATAGTTCTATACAATGTTCAATATTATCAATGTTTTGCTGAGCGATAAATCACCTTACATGTCTATCGTATCGTATCTTTCTGAAAAAATTCTTTCTCTTTAGATGGGTTTTTTTCGTTAAATAATGAATTATCATCTGACTTGGAATTTAGTTTTGAGTACTTATCAATTATTTTCTGAGCTTGGGTTTTGGTTGAGCTGCTTTTTTTACCGGAACAATTTTATATAATTCTCCGTAATAGTCTAAAAACAACTCTTCTTCAGAAGTAGAATGTAGAAGTTGCTTCAGATTTTTTCTTAGATCCAAAGTTTTTACAATCATTATAAATATGTGTAGTAGGTTTATTGTTTAAATTTAATACTAAATGTTTAATATTGTAAAAAAATAAAGTTAAGGTGCCTAGCAAAACGAAGCTGTTGCTAAAACTTAAAATGTCTTATAAACTAATTCGATTTTTCTAAACAAACATAATTGCCTGTGTCTACAATTACTAAATACTATATATTTCTTAGCCTCATTCTAGGTCTTCTATTTAGCTCAAGTATTTTTAGTAATATTCACGTAAAAGCAGTAAGTTATAATATCTACTATGTAGATCAAAGCATTGGTGATGACCAAAACACTGGTACTCAACAAAGCTCACCTTTAGCAACTATTTCGGCTGCTACTAATCTAGCCCAGTCTGGTGATAAAATTTTAGTTAAAGCGGGTACATATGATGAGGAGTTTGGGGTGTATTTTACTAATAGTGGGACAGCTCAAGCCAGAATATATCTAGAAAACTTTGGAGAAGATAGACCAAAGATAACTTCTGATGCTTTTTGTACTATTTGTTTAGACAATCGAAGTTTTATTACTATTTCTGGTTTTGATATTACTAATGTAGCTGAGGTGGGTGATGCTAAAGATGGTGATGGCAATGGGATATTAATGAAAAACGAGACTCATAATATTGAAGTGTCAAATAACGTTGTGCATGGATCTGGAGGTGCTGGCATTGGCGGTGTGAGAACCGATAGTATATCAATCATAGGAAATAGGGTGTATGGAAATGCTAAAACCACTATTTATGGTAGTAGTGGAATTTCTTTGTACCAAAGTTATAATAAAAATTCTAGATCAACTACACAGTATGATAATATTATTCTTAACAACGTAGTATTTGAGAACGAAAACCTTCGACCATTTACTGCAGCTGGAGGTGATACTATTACTGACGGTAATGGGATAATTATAGATGACTCGAAAAATACACAAGAATATAGTGGTACCCCTGATTGGAATGTAGCTTATACGGGTAGGACTTTAGTGGCTAACAACTTGGTAGTTGATAACGGAGGTAGAGGAATTCACGTTTTTTTTAGCGACAACGTAGATATTATTAATAACACTCTAGAGCGAAACAGTCGCACTTCAGTGATTGAGGATGGTGATTTGACAGTATTTGAGAGTAATAATGTTAATCTTATCAACAACTTAATTGATTCTCGTCAAGACAGAGTCTGTGGCAAGATACTTAATAGTACATCAGTCAATTATGATTACAATCTATGCTATAGTCCTCTCCCGTCACCGTTTATTTCTGAGAACTCTCTAGAAATTGATCCTGAATTTAACTCACTAAAAGCCCTGGTAAATGCTCTAGATTACAGACTGAATCCAACAAGTCCAGCTGTAGATTCTGGGCAGGATACTACTGTGCAATATTTATCGAGCTTGGGTACAGATATACTAGGTCTAGCACGAAAGCAAGGTGACGGAGTCGATATTGGAGCTTTTGAGACTTCTAGCGAAGTAGTTTGCCCTTCTGACACATTGTTCATTGATGATCAGTGTCAAGTACCCAATCTCGGTAATATATCCACTTTTGATAATAAAATTACTATCGATCAGGGTCAGTTACTAACATCAATTGCTTTATCTAATTCTAACCTACCGCAGAATTCTGTTGCTATACTTGAGTTAACGGATAACAATTCCTTTTCGGAAACTTATATAGGGGTAATTAATAATAACCTATTTACACTTAACACTCCTTTAGATTTGACCAGCAATTATGACGGCGAATTGGATGCTAGGTTAAAATTGGAGAGTCTAGATACAGTCTTTACTAGCTTTAGCTTAGACGTGCAGGGTGTTATTACTGATTCTGCTAACCAGCTAGATGAGATTCCAACTGGAATAGTTGATGAAGAAAATGGCATAAGTTCAAACCCAATTGGCACTATTCGCTCAGGAGGTCTAGATGAAAATAGCCTAAATATGTATTATTTAAGTTCTGCAGTGATATTAGGTTTACTAGCTATTGAGATAGGTTTTAAATTGTTTAAGAATAAGTCTAAATAGTAGTGCACATTAAGGTTTACTTGTTTTGAGGAGAATTTTGCTTAGATAATAATATTTTACCAGTTTACACTCCTAATTTTCACTACTAATGTTTCTAATAAATGAATAAATAACATTAATTTTTATCTGTGCTGATCAATTAAGATTTGGTTTCCATCCGGATCTGTTAATGTAAAGCTACCGGGTCCTGTCGTTTTTTCATCTAATTCATCATTAATATTAACCCCATTGTCTTTTAAAGACTTTTGAATTTCTCTAATATCATCAAATTTTTCGATATTATTACCATTCTGATCCCAGCCTGGATTGAAAGTAATGATATTTGATTCAAGCATATTCTCAAACAAACCAATCACTGTCTTTCCATTTTTGAGAATTAAGTACTTTTCATTCAGACTACCTGCAAATTTTTGGAAACCAAGCTTTTGATAAAAACTCATTGAATCCGAAATATTTTTCACGTTTAAACTAATTGAGAAAGCTCCTAAATACATAGTAGAAATTAACTTAAATAAATTTACCAAAAAAGTAAACCACAAAATTGACAATTTATATGAGATTTCAACAAACGAGGTATTTTTAACCATTCCCAAAAACCTGGGTTAGTGAGAACAAGAATAATACAATTTTACCTACCCTCTTAACTCAATAGTTATTTAACAGCAAAATTATCACTTCTCGTTATACAATTCAAATTACATTAATCAAGATAAAATAAGCCTGCTTTGAGAAATATATGCCAAAGAGTAAAGCTGTAGATGCCAAACCATCAGTAAATATTATTTCCAAAGAAGAGTATATCAAAGAGACTGGGCAAAAGAGTTTTACATCAGGATCTCTCAGTAAACCTAAGGGAGAAATATTAGCATCATTGTCAGGTTTTCCAGAGATAGATACCGAACTGATGTGGTCTAACATTCTAGATTTAATTAGAAGAGAGTATAAAACTCTAATCGGGAAGCAAAATGCCTCAAAAAGTCAGGTAATGGTTAAACAAAAATATATTAATTCTTTTCAGGATGTAATCACCTCACTATTCATGGTAGAAAGGATTGATACTGAGAATAATGTTGCCTGGATAAGAGATATTTTCAACCCTACCAGATTATATCCTGTTCTGGATATAGCTTTAACTCAAAAAGAGCATGCTAACTGCCTTGTCTTTCACAAAGAGCTTTTACCCATACTACAAAACGAAAAGGGACTCAAGCGTTTATATTCACTCGGGATCTTCAACAATGTACAACTTTCACCCTGACAGAGAAGAAATCCTCAAAGAATTCCAAAAACTGGAAGATAACGGAAGTATTCAGGATTGCTTTGCAATAGTCAGAAAAGAGTTTTTCAAAGAGTACACATATCTTAAGAATAACCATTGGAATAATGTAAGCTCAGAAATTATGCACTTAGGATTTAAGAGAGATATCAATGTGTTAGAGAAATATTACCTTACTTTTAAAAGCCGATCTTTTGAAGCTGGCTCCATAGGTAAATATACTAAAAGAAGTAAGTGGAGATAATATTAGTGTCTCAAAGTCTGAGGCTCTGCCTTTTGGTATATCAATTTCCTGAATCCTTCTTCTCACCCTCAACCTTAAAATCATCTGTACATTGCTGCAATAAGGCTTCAACAATAGCCGATTGAGACTTTTGGTTAATTCGTTTAAGAACGCCTAGCTTATCTCTCATTTGTGGAGAAATGGCAAAACTAACTTTAACTTTTTTTACACTTTTTCTAGGTCTTCCTCTACCTGCTTTTATTGGAGTGTTTGGCATTCTGATTGATTTAAATGATTGATAGGTTTTTAGTTTTGATGGTAGTTTTCTGTTTTAGGTGTTGTTAAGTCTAAACAAGTTTAGTTGGTAAGGTAAAGTTTTAAATTTTAAACCCCTTCCTGTACAAGACCATAAACACAGCTGTAGTTACTTGATGATTTTGTTTATCATTTATCATTTCAAGGTATTCATGTAAAGGAATCAATACAACTTCTAATCCTTGTTCGTATTCTGTTAACTGTTGATCTTGTATTTTTTCAGCTTTATTACAGAAATATACATGATATTTACCAGTATTACTTGTTTATCTTTATCTAGAGCAAATACTAAAGCTACATCTGAAGTCTTAAGGACATGAGAGACCCTATCTTCTTTTTGATAGTATTTATAAGTATCTTTGTATATCTTAAAATAACCAGTAGTAATTTGTTCTGATTTTTGTATGCTGTATTTTTCTTGAGACATATCAACACAACTTGATTTACAAATAAGTTGAAATAAAGAAAGGAGCGTAGGCAAAAGCTATTACGGCTAAAAACCAGAAAATCACAAAGGCTACATTCCATTGAGCATCGATTTTCTTTTTGATAAATTCATAGTTTCTTACAGAAAGTTCAAAATTGTTCTCATAAAGATGCAAAGTTAAAAAGGCAAAAAACATGGCGGTCGCACTTGTAGTAGATATAAGGCACCAAGGGCAGAATACGCCAATTACATAGGCACTTAAATATAACCAATAGTACGATATTAGAAATCCTGAAAAGGTTAATATAATCGTGAACCAAGTCAAGAACCTATTAGTTTTACGGCTTTGAAATAAAAATAAGCCGGTCACAAATGCCATAGCCCAGCCAGCAATACCAATGAAAGAATTAGGAAAGCCAAATAGCTCAGCATGTTCTGTTTTCATCACAGTTCCACAATCAAAGACGACGTTGACACTACAGCTAGTTACGTAGGAAGCGTCTTTGACCAAGGATAATTTCTCTACAGAAAGTGTAAAGGCTGCAAGAAAGCCTGTAATTGCAAAAATACAAATTATGACAACAAGATAATTTTTTTTGATAAAATTAAGCATATCTAATATAGTTAAATATTTGAATTTACAAATTTGATCTAGTATAGAATAAAAAGTATAACTTGACAACTATTTAACCTTCAGATGAGTTTGTAGCAGTCAGGGAGTTTATCTGATAGGAGCAGGCCGCTCCAACATGCTCTTATCCCAGTAAAACGGATTGTTTAGGCCGGGTTTTTTTGTTGCTAATAAAAAATAGGAAATTCAGCAAAGTCCTAGAGTTAATAAGTTAGAAATTAAATGACTCCTAACTATCAGGATTGATCTGCCACTTGGGAAAGGGATCGGTGAAGTCTCGCCAATTCAAAATACCTTTTTCTAATTCTACTTGAGTCAGTAAACAACTCTTAATATCGGCTAATATTTTGTCTTTATTCATATTGGTACCAATGAATACAAACTCTTGTTTGCGATCACCATATTCACCCTCAAAGTGTGATTCGATCAAGTCTATTTGCTGCTGATCTGAAGGCCAATATTCTACTGGGGCTGCAGCCCACCATATTCCACTAGGCTGGATTACGATTGAGACCCCAGCTAACGACCAAGTCCCTACAAATTCTGGCTGACTAGCTATCCAGAAAAAACCTTTAGCCCTAATAAGCCCTGAATTCTTTTGATGTAAAAATTTGTATAATCGCTGTGGGTGGAAGGGTAGGCGAGATCTAAAAGTAAAGCTATTAACTCCATACTCTGTAGTTTCTGGTAAATGCTCACCCCTGATTTCTTTTAGCCATCCTGGCGCCTTTGCTGCCTGTTCAAAATCAAATAACTTAGTGTCAATGATTTTATCAAGTTCTATCTTGCCGTTTCTGGTATCGTAGATTTGGGCTTCTGGGTTAAGTTTTTTTAACAGGTTTTTCAGATTGTCTAAGTCTTTTTTGGATATTAAATCCGCCTTAGAAATCAAAATGACATTACTAAATTCAATCTGATCAATCATCAAATCTGCCAAAGTGCGATCATCTTCTTCACCTAGCTCTACTTGCTTATCTTTGAGAGTCATTCCTGCATTATAGTCTTTTAAGAAATTAAGACCATCAACCACTGTTACCATAGTATCTAAAGTAGCAAAGTCTGAAAGACCCTCTCCAAGTTCGTCAGTAAATGTAAAAGTCTCAGCTACTGGTAAAGGCTCAGATATACCTGTAGATTCAATAACCAGATAATCAAACTTTTTTTCCTTAGCCAACTTCTTTACTTCCATCAATAAATCTTCTCTAAGTGTACAACAAATGCAGCCATTGCTCATCTCTACCAACTTTTCTTCACTGCGGTTAAACCCTCCTTGTTTTACTAGCTCAGCATCAATGTTAATTTCGCTCATATCGTTGACAATCACTGCGATCTTTTTTCCTTCGCGATTATTTAGAATGTGATTCAGGACAGTAGTTTTACCTGCGCCCAAAAATCCTGATAATACGCTAACTGGTAGTTTGGACATAATGTACTAATTCAGTACTACATAATTGCGTTTGTCAAACATTAAGGTTGACAATAATCCTCTTTACTAATTGATTGCTCATTTACAGGGTAAAATAGTATATTAGCTTAATCATCCCCTGTGGCAGTTATTTACAAACTGCCTTTTTTCTTGATCAAACTATGATTTGTGACTATAATTACAAAGTATGTCATCAAAGTCAATTGATTCAAGTTCACATTTGCAAACTCTGAGTGAGGCGCAATATGACCAACTAAGCATTATTACTAAGGAGTATAAAGTAGGTTTTTTGGCTCTAAATTCTCTGGGCTCATATACAGTAACTTTCTATGGCGGATCAATGATTCAACCTGAGGATAAAGCTTATAAAGGTGTGCTAGAAATTGCAGGAGATTTTGCTAAACAAGGTTGGGGTGTAGTATCTGGTGGGGGTCCTGGGATTATGGAAGCCGCTTTGAAGGGTGCGCAAAATTCTGATGGAAAAGCAATTGCTTTTAAGATTAATTTAGCTGGTGAGCCGGTTACTACTAACCCTGATTTAATTCTAACCTTCACACAATTTTCCGTGAGAAAGTATTTACTAAGGCAATCGGATGTTTTTGTATTTGCTCCAGGGGGTTTAGGTACTCTAGATGAGTTAATGGAATTACTAACCTTAATGAAGACCAAAAAATACCCGATTAAGCCAATATTTTTGTATGATTCTAGTTTCTGGATGGGATATATTGAGTGGTTTAATAAGATATTAATTCAAGAGCGCAAGGTGGTAGTTGCCGATTTTATTAACTTATTCAAAGTTGTAGACTCATCTAAAGAGATTTTGAATAGTTTGTTTCAGAAATAGTTAGCACTCTGATGTTTGACATTTGGGCACTTTCGGATTAATTTAAGAGGAAATAGAAGTCTATTATGATAGATTTTATATGGAGTTTGTTGGTAGGTTTTTCCCAAGTACTAATTGTGGGAGGTTTTTTGATTGTGGGTTTAAAATATTACGAGTGGTATGATGATCGATACGCAAATCGTAAAATAGCCCGCTGGAGCAATAAACAAGAGTATTTAACAATTCGTATTTTGTTTCCTGAAGATATTAATCTACCGATTTCTGAGATGCAAAGTTTTTTTGAAGATGCAAACGTGATTGGCAGCAGTCCTTCCAAGAAAGAGTTGTACTCTCAAGGATCAAGCTTCTATAATATCGTTATCGACATTATCGCTAATAATGGTCAGCTGGGTTATTTTCTCACTGCCGAGCGAAGTAAGATGGATTTGGTGACAGTATTTTTTAAGAATGTTTATCCAGATATAGACTTATTATCATGTGAACACCCGTTCAAATCATGGCCTAAAGAATGGTGGGACAGAGAAGGTTTAGGTGGTAGTTTAAGAAATTACAAAGGATCTGAGGTAGCTCCAGATGACAGTGACTTACACCCTCTACGAAAGTGGCAAGATTTTTATGATAATAATGGACATTTGGTTAGTGATCCGATATCGTTAATAACTGATACTTCTGGAGAGATTCCAGAAAATGCTTTTTTGGTCTTACAGTATATATTTAAACCACATGCTTTGAATTATAATCAAAAAGTAAAAGAGTGGGAATTGGATATCAAAAAAATAAGAAAGAAATTCATAGAAAACAAGGATATAGAAAAGTCAGGCAATACCATTCAATCTCTAACCAAAGAAGAAGAAAGAATCCTTCAAGAAGCTCAGCAAAAAATGAAAAGTAAGCAGTTTAAAACTAAGCTACGCTGGTTATTAATTTACGATAAGCGTAAGAGTAGCTTTGACGCTGATAAGTACAAAAAAATAATTTCTGCTTACTATCAGGAGTTATCTACAGATGTGCAGTCACTTAATAACACTCTATCTACAAACACTGACGCTAAGTACATTGGTGGTAAATTTGGTTTATTAGACGGTCTTATAGGGGGTTGGATTAATACAATATATTGGTCATCAGGTGAAAGGTCTTACAGGATGAAAAGATTATATAAATCTATCGTCAGTCAGTCATTTGAGATGGGTGATAGTCAAAGCTGTTTCTACCTCGACACCCAAAGCATCGCTAGCTTATTTCATTTTCCTCAAGTGAAGGAAAAGTCTAAATTAAATAAAAATTACTATAACCCTCAGACTCAGCCTATCAAAGCTCAGTCGGTTGATGGTAAGTCCGTAGTAATTCAGCAATATCAACCTGCTTTTTATATTCAACAGCCTGATGGTACTCAAGTGCCCGTGAGTCAAGTTCAGCCCACATCAGTAGTCAGTACCCAGCCAAGTCAGTCAAACTCAGATAATATCTCCTTCTTTCCATCTCAAACCCCTAAAGAGCTAAACATTCTTGCAGATCCTACTGATGCCAAATATCAACCTCCAGAGGATTTGCCTACTTGAAACAACTAACTAGAGTTCTACCTTTGGGAACAATACTGTAGCTTTCTCGATTCTGTCTGCGCTAAGTATTTCGTAAACAGTCTGACCAGTTTTTGGTAAGAAAATAGCTAGTACTTTGCTAGTTTCTAATAAGCATTTTGCGGCTAAGTTCAAGACGTATTTCAGCTTATCTAAGTTTTTATCTAAGTCTTTAGCTAGTATCCAAGGTTTATTTTCTTCTAGAAATTGGTTTATTTTACTATACTGTACAAACAATTGTTGCATTGCTCTTTGAGTATTTAAATTCTTTAATTCGGTATAAATACTATTTAAATCAATCAAATCTTCTGCTTTTATATCGTCTAAATCTACAAACCCACTTAGATTTTTTTCAACTAAAGTGGTCACTCTGACTACCAAATTGCCAAAATTATCAGCCAAATTAGCGTTATAAGAATCTACTGTTCTTTGCCAGTCAAAGTTCGTATCTCCAATGCTGTTAACATCGTGTAATACGTAGAATCTCACACCTTCTGTACCAAATTTTGCGACAAAATCCTCCATAGCAAAGCCATTGCCTAGTGATTTAGCAAACTTTCTTCCTTGAGAGTCGTTAATCATACCATGGACTATACAGCTTTCAATTTTTGGTAGATCAAGGGCAGCTAAAATAGCAGGGTAGATTACTAAATGAAATTTGGCGTTATCTCTACCTATAATTTGTAGATTTTGAGGCAACCTAACTCGCAATTGCGACCAAATTTTTTCTTCTACCTTGGCTTTGTTTTCAGATTTATGCCACTCAGCTTCCAGACTTTCGTCTACAATTGGGGTTAGATAAGTTAGAAGAGCCTCAAACCAAACGTACATAACCTGTTTCTGATCAGCATTTACTACAACACCCCAGTCAGTTTTGAGTCGACTGCGATCTCTAGAAATAGAAATATCTACTAGATCTTTAGTAAAATTCTTCATTTCCGAAATAACGCTTTTGTCAGGTACATTGACTTTTTCTAAATAATCCAAAATTTCGTCTTTAAAAGAAGATAGCTTAAAGAAATAGTTATCTTCACTAATTTGTTGCATTTCTAAATTCGGGTGAATAGGACAGCGACCGTTAATCAGCTGACTTGGGGCATAAAAGTCTTCACAGCCATTGCAGTACAAGCCTTCGTAGGTTTTTTTGTAGATCAGATTTTTACTAAACAATCTATTCCAGACTATATTTGCAAACCAATGATGTTTTGGATCTGAACTTTGCATAAAATTATCTGCTATTACTTCCACAGAATCGTAAAAATCCTTAAATTCTTTATACTTTTTATCCACATAAGCTTTCGGTAAGACTTCTTGCTCTAAGGCTTTATCAGCAATTTTAAAACTATGCTCATCAGTTCCCATAGAGAAATAGGTATTTCCGTCACGCAGTCTAGCGAAAAAACGATTAAAGGTGTCGCCCCAGATAGCGTCTATAGCTGTGCCGATATGAGGGTTGGAGTTGGTGTAAGGTCTTGATGTGGTAATCAAATACATAGATTTAGTCTTATTTTACATATTTGTATTGTCAAAACAAAATGCCGCAATAAGTAATAAAAAAAGTGACTAATCTCGACTAGTCACTTGGAGGGAAGGTAGAGTAAAGTTTGGCGGCTTTGTGTAATCTAAGTTTTGGAGAAGTACTAGACTACTGCTCTACCTCCTATATTTTGAGATAGTCATAAGTTTGGACATCTGTCAACTAATTATCTCTGAGTGTGTAGGTGGAAAGTAGCTATAAAAATCGATTAAAAACTGATCAAGATTAAATTTTGAGATATCTCCATAGGCTATATAATTTGGTAATTCTAGCAAAGTATCTTTGTTATTTTCAAAACATTCGGATATTATTTTATATTCATCTAAGGAAAAATTTTCAGTTGATAAGACTAGAATCCTCATCGACGAGTTGTCTAGATCTGTTACCTCGTACTCATTTTTTATAAGCTCTTCTATGGCTTCTTCTCTCAGTTTAGACTCTTCAACCCGGTTTAGTTTGCTAATGTTATAATTATCAAATATTTCTTTACTATTATCATCCTTCATTATGAGAGTCTTAACTCTCAATGTGCGAAATATTAAATAATAATTATGGTAAGTTATTTCTTGTTTTATTTTATAGTCTTCTGAACAATCTACAATTGATTCCTCACAGTAATCCTCTATATCACATTGAAAATTAATTTTTGTTCTTGGTTCGATATATTTATATACTGTAAAAACTGATAGTCCAACTGCTATAATACCAATTGTTGTGAGAATAGTAGTTACAATATTTACTTTAGTGATTTTACACATAAGCGTAATAATTATATCGACTGAGTATAGCACATTTCTAAGCAAATGACAATAATTCTAAGCTAACTATAATTTTTCCTCATATAATCAGTTTATTAATTATCTCTGAGTGTGTAGGTGGAAAGTAGCTGATAAATTAGTTTGATATCTGTACCTTTTTTGAATTTTAAGCTTAAAGGTGTATTCATTCTTTGTACAGCTAATTGTATTTCTGAATCCATATCAAAAGTACCAGCATTCTCCATAGAGAACCACTTAATAGAGCTAAATGGTATAGAAGTATAAGAAGTTTTGCTACCAGTCAGGCCTTGTACGTCTATCATGACTAGCCTTTCGCTGGTGAAGACTATAGAATCTCTAATTAGTTGAAAGCCAATAACTACTTGTTCGCCTTCGATAACTATTTCCGAAACTTTTTGCTCGGCAGTTTCTTTATCTAGAGTGACTGCATTTCCTAATAATTTGTTTAATAAAGACATGCATTAATTTTATTGTGCCTAGTGTTATCGTCAACTCTAAAAGTTAACTTGATTTTAGATCAGTTCTGGCTTATGTAATATTTGATGTATATGTGTCGGTGGTAAACCGAACAACGTGCGTCAATTACACTATATTTTGTAGATGACTTCGCATCCATATCTGGAGTCATCTTTTTTTGTCTGAATTGTTTGCAATAAATATTTTCTGTGAATTAATTACATCTATATTAAAGCTTAGAGTATGAAATCTAAAACTATTTTTAAATGTGCAAATTGTGGTTATGAGACTCCCAAGTGGCAGGGTAGGTGTCCAGACTGTGGTACTTGGAATTCTTTGAAAGAGGTTAGTAAGTCTGAGACTGTAGATCCAAACTCAAGGACCAAAAATATCTCAAGTCAGCAAAATTCTACATTATTACCTCAAAGTTTGAGCGAAATTTTAACTCAAGTAAAATCTCAAAAGCAGCAAAGACTCTATCAATTCTCAACTGATATCTTAAATAATTTTTTTGGAAAGGGGTTGGTGGCAGGTAGTTTGACTCTACTAGCTGGCGAACCTGGTCTCGGTAAATCTACATTAGCTTTGCAGCTCTTAAGAGCTCTACAATTGAATAAATCAAAAGCTAGTTATATACCTAAATTGCTTTACATTACAGCGGAGGAGTCTTCTTTTGAACTGGCTCGCAGAAGTCAAAGGTTGAATATACCTGAAGCCATTCAAGTACTACAAGCCAATAACTTTGAGCAGATAGAGCAGGTCTTGTTATCTACTAAGCCAGATGTTGTAATTATTGACTCTATTCAAACTATTTACACTAGTCTGGTTCAATCTAGTCCTGGTTCAGTAACTCAAGTATCCACCATAGCAAGCCAGCTTTTAGCTATCACTAAAGCCCAAAATATTAGCGTAATTCTAATCGGGCACGTGACCAAAGAAGGGCAAATTGCCGGGCCTAAAACTTTAGAGCATTTAGTTGATTCAGTACTTTTGCTAGAACCTTCACAAACAACAGGTTATAGAACCCTAAATTTTCCTAAAAACCGTTTTGGGACTACTAACAGCTTAATACTACTCAAGATGGAGGAAAGTGGCTTACAAATAGTTACCGATCCAAGCCTAGCCCTGCTTGAGAATTTGGAGACGGGAGTAGGTATTTGTTATGGGGTAGCTATTGATAAAGATTTACCTTTGATAGTAGAAGTTCAAGCTTTGGTAGGTAAGCCTAATTTTGGTCAAGGATCCTTTGGTCGTAGAGAAGCTATAGGTATAAAAACCGCTAAGTTAAACGCAATTTTAGCAATAGCTGAAAAGTACTTGGGTATAGAGCTTAAAAACTCTGACATTTATATCCAATTACTGGGACTTCCTAAAAATCTACAGGACGATAGCCTGGATTTACCAATTTTATTAGCAATTATTTCCTCTCTAAAAGATAATAAGCTTAGTAATGTGATTAAAACTAAAGAAGCTAAGATCGCTTTTGCAGGTAGGTTGACCTTCAGTGGAAGCCTGCGCAAGGCAACAAATCTAGAATTGCGTAAAAACACTGCTGAAAAATTAGGCTTTAAATATAATCCTAAGGTGGAGCCAGGTGAAATCAATGAATCGTTAAAAAATCTCTCTAACTAGATAGAGAGAACTGATTATATATGAGGCTAGTCTAGTACTTGTAAGTGTAAAGCTAGCACCCCATATTTTTTACTATTTTCCTTATACCTCGGAAATGAGTTGTAAGTGTTTACCCCGCCTTCTACAGTTTCAACATTTGGTAAAATCTTATCTAAACCCTCAGACTCAAGCATTTCTTTAAATGAGGAATAATTTTTTATTAGCTTTATTTTACAATTAACTTTTTCCTGTTTACTGAAGAATTCAATTGTATCTCCTGCTTTTATTTTTGCAAACAGACCAGTGTTTATTCTGCCTTCAATAGTTTTTTCTCCTTCTTTAATGAAATTAATATACTTCACCTTCAAGGTAGTTTTGTAATTAGCCATCTTTATCTCTTATGTACAGTAATTTGATCGCTACTACACCAAACATTTTCTCATCATGTTCAGTGTAGAAGTTGTAATAAACACTCACCCCTTCCTGAATCGAATTAGCATCAGGAATAACTTTATTTAAGCCTTCACTAGCTAACATTTCACGAAAAGAGTTGTATTTGACTACTCCTTCTACTTCGAACACTGCTAAGTCATTAATTAACACAACATCACCAGGGTTCAAACTTACAAATTTTTCCTTTGCTAGTCTACCCTCAATAGTTTTCTTACCTTCCTTGAGATAAGAGAAGTAAGGTTCTTTTACGTTTATTTTCAGGTGATGTTTTGGGAACATTACTTATAGATCTAGTTTTAGGAGAAATTCTGTATCTCCTTGATATACTTATCAGCAAAGTGAGTAACTTGGTCAAATCCTTTCTTCTGGAAGAATTCCAGAGACTCAGGCTTTCGACTTGAAACTGTTACAACAACTGATTCTGCATTTAAACTTTTAGCATAGTCAAATGCTTCCTGTAGTAATCTAGATCCGTAACCTCTTCCCGAATTTTTATCGGGATCAACCACTATTAAAGTTTTTATTTCTAGAGCGCCGTAAATACTGTAGTTACTGTACTCTTCCGAAAGTTCAGTTTTGTAGATTAAAAGCCCAACCTCTTTATCTGCTAAGAGAATTTTGCAAGTTCTATCTTCACCTTTTTTGATTTTACGTAGTTGTTTTTCCTGGTTTCCGTAAATCGGTTTTATATACTTGTCCAGTACTTTTCCAATGAAGGAGTAGTGAGTTCTGTCTTTGGCAGTGATAATTTTGACCACTAATACTTAACCTCATCTGAATCAGCTAA
>JBCDGH010000023.1:0-20090 GCA_038751365.1 Patescibacteria group bacterium
ATGATAGAAAACTTAATTCCTACCTAGGGTTTGTCAAACTTAGAGTTATTACTTTACTGATCAGAAGAATGAGTAATTAATTTAGGGACAGGTTCGTTCTGTCTAGCTATCATAATATTCACTATATTAAGCTTCTTATACCTCCTTCCATGTTAATTTATACAAACTAGCTTGTAAACAATTTACTTACTTATTAAAAGTTATTAGTTGTAAGAATCATAAGCGCAGCTGGAGTAGTTAACCTAACTGTTTGGCTGTAAAGTAATTTCAAATCGCAATTTCTATTGCACAAAGTTGTCTTTTATGCTTTAATGGTCAAACTTTCTTTCTTGACTTTTTTCTAAAAATTATCGAAAGGTGCTAGACGTACAATACTAAATACAATTATGCTTATCATCGTAGAATCTCCTGCTAAAGCAAAAACTATATCTAAGATTGTTGGAAAAAATTATACTGTTAAAGCCTCGATAGGTCATATTCGTGGTATAAGTCATGATAAAAAGACTAAAGATGGAAGAAGCTTAGAGATTAATGGTATTGATATTGAAAATAATTTTACACCAATTTATGAGATTGATTCTGATAAAAAAGCTGTAGTTACCGACCTAAAAAAACTAGCTAAATCTGCAAAGGACGGAATATTATTCGCGACTGATGCTGACCGTGAGGGGGAGGCTATATCTTGGCATCTAGCTGAAGTTCTTGGGATTAAGGATAAAACTAAGATTCGGAGGTTAGAGTTTCATGAGATTACTAAAAAAGCTATTCAAGATGCGATTTCCAATCCTAGATCTCTTAATCTACAGCTAGTAAGTGCTCAGCGGGCAAGACAAGTTTTGGATAAACTTGTAGGTTACAAATTATCACCTGTGCTATGGAATACGATGAGTAATTTTAAACTTTCGGCAGGAAGAGTGCAGTCGCCAGCACTTCATTTAATCTGCGAGAGAGAAAAAGAGATTCTGAAGTTTAAGCCTGAAGAGTACTGGGAAATATTTGGAGATTTCGATCTGCAGAAAAACAGTGAAAGTAAGTTAAACTGGAATCTGGCTAGTGATACAGAGGATAATAAACAGATCAATAAAAAAGACGGTTTGTTAAAATTACACAAGCTTAAAGGCAAATCTCTTCCCAGCAAAATTGAATCAAAAGAAGCTTTGTTAAAACATACTGACAATTTACACCGTTTTCCAGAGTATAATGTCTCGGAGGTAGACGAAAAACTAGAAAAATCTTCGGCTAGAGCTCCATTTATTACTTCGACCCTGCAACAAGCTGCCTCCTCTAAATTAGGTATCCCTCCAAAATTAGCCATGCAGTTAGCTCAAAAGCTATATGAAGGCATTGAACTTGATGGTCATCCTACAGCTCTAATTACTTACATGCGTACTGATAGTACTAATTTGTCTAAAGAAGCAATATTTTCTGCTCGAAAGTTTATTGAGTCTAACTACCCTCAATACTTACCTAAATCACCTAAGACTTACAAATCTAAAAGTCGTAATGCTCAGGAAGCTCACGAGGCTATCAGGCCGGTAAATATAAGTTTACATCCAGACAGTTTAAAAAGTAAGCTAGATGCCAGAATGTGGAAAGTATATGATTTAATATGGAGGCAGACTGTAGCTAGTCAAATGACTGATGAAATTAGAAAAAGACTTAGCTTTGTTTTACAGAATAACAGGAAAGATGAATTTACAGGCTCCGTAGCTTGGACGGTAGAACCTGGTTTTAAAACTGTGACTGGTGAGAAATACGATACCACAGAAAAGTCATATTACAAACAGGGTCAGGTTTTATTTCTACAGGAAGTTTTCTATTATCAAAAGTTTACTAAGCCGCCAAGCAGATTCTCTCCTGCCAGTCTTATCAAAAAACTTGAAGATTTAGGTGTGGGTCGCCCGAGTACATATGCATCTATTATTTCTACTTTGCAGGACAGAGAGTATGTAGAGACTAAGCAGAGTGCAATGCATCCTACTAGCCTAGGAATGAAGATTAATGATCTATTAACCGACAACTTTAATATTGTTACCAGTCCTGAATTAACTGCAAATATGGAAAGTCAGCTGGATGAAGTAAGTAGAGGTGAAAAAGATTATAAAGCGATACTTGATGATTTTTGGTGGGATTTCAAAAAGGATGTGGAAACTAAATCTGGGGTTATTACTCAGGATAAAAATAAGTATAAAAGCTCAAGTACAGACGTGAAATGCCCTACTTGTGGTTCAGCTATGGAACTAAAAATCGGTCGCTTTGGTGAGTATTTTCAGTGTTTGACTCATAAAGAACACATGTTTGCCAAGAACTTTCGCGAATACGAAGCGGCTTTGCAGGAAGCTAGGGAAAAATTTACTGCTCAAACCAAAGGTAAAGTTTGCGATTTATGTGGCAAGGATCTTATTGTCAGAGTTTCAAAATCATCTTTAAAGCCTTACATTGCTTGTCCTGAGTATAAGGTTGGTAACAAGCACACAGTAATGCCGGTTAATTATGGACCGTGTCCAAAATGTGCTCAAGAAGGACGCACAGGTAAAAAACAGGGTGTCTTAATTGCTAAAAAAGCCTTTAGAGGTAAAAGTTTTATTGGCTGCTCTCTGGATAAAGACGTTTGTGGCTACGTTCAGAAGTAAACAGTAACTAACTGTTCAAATACTAGAAATTTACCACCTTCTTACAAAGTGAATAACTTTGACATTTGTTATATTGATTTATACTATTTACGGGTTAACGCTAGGATTTTTTGTTCAAACAAACTTATCAAAAAGATGAAATAATTCTCGGACTAGATCCAGGTACAGCTACTGTAGGCTTTGCTTTTAGCTCAGGAACTAGGAAAAATCCAATTATCAGTGAGTATGGAATCCTGAGAACTAAAGCTCTGCCACCTGACATGATGCCACAGAGACTTCTAGAAATAGCCCAAGACTTAGAGCGCCTGCTAGACATCCACAAGCCTACGAAAGCTATAGTAGAAGAGCTTTACTTTTTTAAAAATCATAAAACTGTTATAAGTGTAGCTCAAAGTCGTGGTATACTACTTTATCTACTAGCCAAAAGAGGTATCGAAATTATTTCAGCTACTCCGCTACAAATTAAACAAACCTTATGTGGGTATGGTAGAGCTGATAAGAGGCAAGTTCAGATAATGGTGCAGAAAGTGTATGGTCTGAACACGCTACCTGTACCAGATGATGCTGCAGACAGTTTGGCTATGGCTTGGTGGGGCTTAAAGTAGATGAGTTAATAACATCCAACAGCTGTTCTAATGAATTGATCCAAATTAAATCAGGCTGTTTTTTAAGCCAAGTTAGCTGTCTTTTAGCGTACTGGTAGTTTTCTATCAATAATCTTCTTCGCCATTCTTCTTCGGTTATTATCTTCTCAATATATAGCTGACTTAAGCGGTATTCTAGACCCAAATTAAGCATTCTATCTCTGCCTAATCTTTGTAGCTGGCGTACTTCATTAATTAGTCCTGATTGTATTCTGGAGTCTAACCGTTTTTTTATTTTTTCTTCTAAGGTTTTTTGGTCTACAAATATCCCAAACATAGAGGTAAATGTAAAGTTAGGATAGCTGATGCTTTCTAACCATCCATTTTTACTTGCCTTAGCTTTGAGAATTCTACTAAAAAGCCTTCTGGGATTATGATAATCTGAATTATTTATTACCTTATTACTAAGCTTAACACGTGTTTTGAGTGAACTATTATAGATACTTTGTAGTTGCTCTAAACTCTTTGAAATTAGAGACTTCTTATAAGAATTGTATTGATCTGTAAACTCAGATTTAACTATTCCAAGATTATATTTTTCAACTATAGCTTTAGCGTAAAGACCTGTACCTCCTGTGAGAATCACATACTCTGGCAAGAGCTTGGATTTGAATAAGCTATTAAAATCTTTAACATAGTTGACTAAAGTGTAATCGGTGGTTTCGGGATCAATATAGTCAATAAGAAAATGAGGGATATCTTGATAATAAAAAGTACTGTCCTTCCAGGTACCATTAACCTTACCAGTCCCAATATCTAATTGCTTATATATTTGCCTTGAGTCGCAATTTACAATCCAGATATTACCTAAGTACTTAGCTAAATTTACCGCCATTTCTGATTTACCACTGCTAGTTTGTCCTAGAAGGACTATTAAATGCATAGAAGTCTGTTTGTAGTTACGTTAGTTACCAAATATAGAAATAATTTAATTAACTTGTCACACCCTAGTACTATATTGCTGAAGGGTTAAAAACAAAAAGCGCTTTTAAACTAACCACCCTTAGAAATAACTATAATAACTTATGACTAATTCAAATAACAAATTCAAATTAATACTGACTACAGTTTTTGCTTTTGCAACTTTACTAATTTCATTTTCTAGTAACCTAAACACAAACGCTCAGATAGTTGCTGTAGATCACACTTTTAAAGTAAACACTACTAAGGGTTTAAATCTTAGAGATTCTAATTGTAACTATATTACTACCATGCCCTATGGCTCACTAGTCACTAGCGCTGTAGAAAGAAATAATGATGGCAGCCTCACAAAACCTAAATCTCTTACTTGCGAAGTTAAAGGCGTAGATTATTTACTAGAAGAAGTATACTATACTATAACCGAAGGTCACAATTCTACCAGTTCTGTTGTTCAAGGGTATGCAGCAAAAACTTATTTAGATCTTTTAAAAACAGGTGAAGATGGCGGCCTTGGAGGTGATAGTATTGCTTTCTATGTGGCTCCAGATAATGGACTAAATGTTCGGGATAAAAAGTGTAAAAAAGTGTCAGCGTTGTCTAAGAATTCGCCAATTAGTATCTCTATGTACGGAGGTTTAAACGAAATTACTTGCCAAGTTAATGGTGTAAAATACTCGATGACTTCTGTGGGTGGTGAAAACAAAGGTTATGTAGCCACAGCTTTTCTTCAAAGTGCTGATTCACAAAACATTGATGCAGCACCAGCTAAGAATCTTAGCTACACTAATCCTTATTTTGATAATCTAAAGATTAACTATTCTAGTGATTGGGAATTTACTACAAATACTACTGCTAGCAGATATTCTAATTTATTAGATAGATATATTTCTCTAACTAAAGGAGACACAACACTTAACTTATATATGCAGCCAGTCTTTCCTACAGGTTGTACACCTGGTGACGAATATTCACAGCTTACTTTAGCTAAAGCTGATGTTGCAGGTTCAAGCTTCAACAGATTTGACTCTGCTTATGATCAATATGTATACAGTCAAGAAGATAAAGCTTACGCAGATTGTTTCTTGTCAGTTATGCAGGAGGTAGAATCTAATATAGATACACCTTCTGACTATATGCTAGCTGAAGGCAAAGTTAACTATTTTGTTAGTATAACGGTTAATGGAAGTCAGCACTTAGAAGGAGCGGATCAGATTATTGCTAATTCAAGCATAAAATAATCCATAAACAAAACACAGAAACATACTTACTCCAGCTTTTTCGAGCTGGTTTTTTGTATTTAAAGCAAACTAAAATCATAAAAAACAACCCAGCGAACTGGGTTTTATTCTTAGACTCTATTCAATTAGATATTTTTAATCAGATAACTGGCTGTGCTCATTGGTTGACCTTGATAGCAAACATATACAAGTTCATATGTTTTACCCCTCACATTGGCTGTTAGTGCTGAACCCCCTATACCTCCTTGGCATGTGTTTATTGACTCTAATACAGTACCATATGGAACTTTACGCACTAATTTACCGCCTATATCCCTTAGCCATAATCCAGAATAAGTATTTACTCTTGCAGATCTAGTTTCATCGTAATTTGGATTTCTTAAAACATTAGATGTTGAAGTAGTTGGTGTAGAAGCTGAAGACATTGCATCCCAATCCGCTAACCAGTTTTCAGCTACATAACCTGTTAGTGAATCACCCAAAACACTTACTAATTTCATGTTATAGGCTACTCCTTTGACAGTACATTGCCTACTTGCTGGTGCCTCAGGAATACCTGTAGGCTCTAATATCATGTTTAACCTAGTGTTGTAACGCATTACTGAAACTATCTCGCAGTTGTTGTTTCGTAAGTTTAGACCAACTCTTGCGGTCACTCTTTTGTCTGTGGAAGTCGACGCTTCAACCCCTAGGCTAGATGTAAGTAAAGGAATTGATAGTAAAAGTGTAAATAGAAAAGCAGTAGTTTTTACAAAAATGTTTTTGTTCATAAGTTATTTTTTGTTTAGTAAATATAGAAAACTAGCAAATTTTAACATTCTCTTAGACAATTTAGGTACCTATACATTATCAGTTGAGATTTATTGTTAAATTTACAGCACAGAAATTATACACGACAATTCAGCTATTGTCTAAAATTACCGATCCATTGATGTGATTAATAATAATAGTCTGATCTACACTAATTACTAAAAATAAACAAATCTACTTTACTTTAATAAAGCGTCAACTGTCTTCATGAGCTCTCCTTTATAACAAACTGGAATTACGGTCCATCTTAAACCCATTGCTTTGATCGCCTCCATTTCCTCTGCATTAGCTTTAAGATCTGAGCATTTTGAAGCATTTTCTAATTTAGTGCCGTTAGCTACTTTTTCAACTAATTTAAGCTCTGTGTCTCTTAACCATAGACCTGAATCATTATTTACTTCATAAGTATCCTTATCATAGAATTTTTGGGCAGTTTTAGTAATACGACTGTAGGAAAGGGGAGTATTGTATATCGTTCCAGCTACTCCAGCGACTATGTCAGGGCTATCGGACTTCTTTAAGTATTTTATGGCAACATAGCCTGTGGCTTCTCCAGGAAGCTCTCTTACCAGCTGCATCTCATAAGTAGTGCCATACAGTTCGCATTGCAGACTGACATCTGGATAAAGTTCTTTGTCTGGAGTTGTGTCTACTTTAATCACTTCAGCTTTATCTTCCAACTTCTTTATTATGACACATTCTTTGTCTCTTAGTTTCAGCCCGTATTTAGATGCTACTCTGGCAGTACCTAAACTAGACCAAGTTTCTGCACTTACGCTGATTCCGGTTAGTGATAGCGCTAAAGATGACAAACTTAAGAAAGCTAATGTTGTTTGGGCACCTAATTTACTTATCTTGTTCATATAAACTACGAAGTTTTACTAAAAATGTTAGTAATTAAGATTGAATATAGCTCAAATACTGAATTTTTTGTCAAATGTTAAGCAATATTTATTAGTTTTTAATTTAACCTTGAGTCTTGACAAAACGATCGTGCAAAAGTAAATCTTGATGAGACAAAATCAATTTATCGTGATTACGGTTATATGCCAGTCTCCAAAAAAACTAAATCAGTAAAAACTTCCAAAAAGACTACTAAAGCCGCAGAAAAAGAAGTGGATAAAGCTACTACCAAAAAAAATACTAGTTCTGAGGTTAAGAAGCATGAAATAATCTCTCAAAATAAAGTGACTAAAGGTCGTAGTAGGGTCAAAAAATTACTCGATAATTTAGTTGGTGAAAGAAAAGAAATAGGTAAGTATTCAGCTGTAGTTAAAAAGATTGAAGAGTTCGATAATCAAATGAAAGATTTGACCGATGAAGAACTTAAATCGAAAACTGCAGAGTTTAGAGAAAAGCTAAAAGGGTTGAAAGATAAGGAGATGGAAAAGAAACTGACTGAGATTCTGCCTGAGGCTTTTGCGGTGGTTAGAGAAGGTGCTTGGAGAGCGATTGGTCAGAAGCATTTCCCTGTACAGCTGATTGGTGGTATGGTTCTCAACGACGGTCGTGTAGCTGAAATGAGAACTGGAGAGGGCAAGACTTTGGTAGCTACACTCTCTATCTATTTGAATTCTTTGCCTGAGTATAATCAGGTTCACTTGGTCACCGTAAATGATTACTTAGCTCGTAGAGATGCTAGCTGGATGGGTAAGGTATACAATTTCTTGGGTTTGAGTATCGGAGTAATCCAGAATCAAGCTAGTTTCTATTTCAAACTTGGGGCTCAGTCAGACTCTAAAGCAGATAAAAAGCGTGATGAAGGTAGAGTAGAAACATATGAAGATGGCGTACTTGATGATAGTAGAGCAGTGCTCGATGTAGAGAATTTGGTTCATTGTGACCGTAAAAGGGCCTATTGGGATGACGAGCTTAACGCTCCAGTGGATATCGTATACGGGGTTAATTCTGAGTTTGGCTTCGATTACTTGCGGGATAATATGGCTAACACACCAGATGAAGTAGTTCAGAAAGCTGGTCACTGTGTAGCAGTTATTGACGAAGTGGACTCAATTTTGATTGATGAAGCTAGAACGCCACTAATTATTTCATCTCAAGACTCGGACTCCTCCTCTCGCTATAGACAATTCGCTAGCTTAGTAAAGCAATTGAATCCTGATCTAGATTATACTGTGGACGAGAAGCGTCGTATTTGTACTCTTACTGAGCTTGGTATTGAGAAAGTTGAAAGGGCTTTGAATATAGTATCTTTATACGAAAGTTCGGAGAATGTGGTTTTGATTCATCATTTAGATCAAGCTCTAAAAGCAAGAACTTTGTTTAGACGTGAAAAAGAATATGTGGTAAGAGATGGTGACATCGTGATTGTCGATGAGTATACTGGAAGACTAATGTTTGGTAGGCGTTATAATCAAGGTCTGCATCAAGCTCTAGAGGCAAAAGAAAATTTGAACGTAAAACCTGAGAGTAAAACCGTAGCCACAGTCACTTTTCAGAATTACTTTAGATTATACAAAAAGCTTTCTGGAATGACAGGTACAGCCGCTACTGAAGCTGAAGAGTTGTTTAAGATATATAAGCTAGTAGTAGTTACTATTCCAACTAACAAGCCAATGGTCAGGAAAGACTTTGTTGATAAAATTTATAAGTCAGAAGCTGGAAAATTCAAAGCTATTGCTAGGGATATAAAAGCGATTCATCAGACAGGTCAACCTGTTTTGATAGGTACTACCTCAATTGAAAAGAATCTTGAGCTGAGTAGGCTGCTTACTGAGGCAGGAGTGAAGCATCAGGTTTTGAACGCTAAGAATCACGAGCAAGAAGCTAAGATTGTATCTGAAGCAGGCAAAAAAAGTATGGTGACTCTAGCGACTAATATAGCAGGTCGTGGTGTAGATATTAAGCTCGGAGGTGAGGTCCCTGAAAAAGAGTCTGATCTATCTAAATGGAAAGAAGATCATGAAGAAATAAAATTACTTGGAGGTCTATTCGTAGTTGGAACAGAGCGTCATGAAAGTAGGCGTATTGATAATCAACTTAGAGGAAGATCAGGACGTCAAGGAGATCCAGGTATGAGTCAGTTCTATATTTCCCTGGAGGATTATGTCTTAAGGGTTTTTGGAGGTGACAGAATTACTTATTACAAGAATATACTCCCGATTGCTGAAGATGAAGCTATTCAAAATAAATTGTTATCCGGATTAATAGAAGAAGCTCAAAAGAAAATCGAGGGACAAAATTTTGATGTAAGAAAGCACGTAACCGAGTACGATGACGTAATTAATCGGCAAAGGAACGTAATCTACACCAGGCGAAAGAAAGTTCTCTTAAATGACGGTTTTGATTGGCAGCAGGAGACCGAGAAAGCAGTGTATAGAGCAGTATTGAGTTGTCTAGAGCAGATAGAAAAACCAAGAGGAAAAAAGTCCAAAATAGACATAGATCAACTGAAAAAAACTAGTTCACAGCTAAAAAGTATTTTAAGCATAGCTGATTTTGATACAAATGTACTCTCAGTATTGCTCAAGGATCACAAATATAAGTACGCTAAAGTAGCTAGAATACTATCTGAAAAATTAAATTATCAGCTAAAAACTAAGTGGGAAATTTACGAAAATAGAGTACAAAGTGCGCTATCTAGATTTGTATTTCTAAGATCTATTGACGTCTTATGGACCGAACACCTAGTAACCATTGATCATCTACAAGATTCTGTTAGGCTACGTGGCTATTCTCAGAAAGACCCTTTAGTTGAGTTTAAGCAAGATGGAATGACAATATTCATTGGTTTATTGCAAGAAATAAATAAGGAGATTGCTGATACTGTATTCAAGGTAAATCCAGAGCTTGTACCTGCAGGTATTTTGCAGAGTTAGGGTAAATTCCTATACCAAATGAAGCAAGTGATAGATAAAGGAATTAAAATCAAGTAAGCTATCCAGATATAACGTATTTGACTCTTGTTCAGTTTGCCGAGCGTATTTAGCTGGGGTAGGCAAATTGCTATTGGTAAAACAATATATATGATTGCCTGTGTTACATTTTCAAAAATAGCTATACCAGCTGCGCATATGTGCATGAATGTGGTTGCAGTAATATAGAACCATTGACTTCTTACAATAGTGTCTGGGGAAGTTTTTTTGTCTTCTGTAGACATGTTAAAACAACAATTACTAATTTATAATTTCTATTTTTCAATTAATAGTCAACCACTTCAATAAATTCTTTTTATATAAAAGTGTGTTAGCTAAATAAGAAGATTTAAAGTAGAAAGCTTGCCATAATTAGACATAACTAACCCGCCTTAATGGCGGGAATATGAGAGTATTCAACATTTGCAAATTATTCGTTTGATTTTGCGTTCATACCTTTAATGTATTGTTTCCTTTCGATACCCAGCTCATCAAGAATAGTGTTTGATCTATTGCGAGCATCTTGCATTATTCTTTTAGCCTCGACTAATTTATCAAATTTTTCTTGAGTATTTATTTTTTCCAGAAGTTCTTCAGACTTTTTTGAGCCCTCAATTGCACTTTTCCAGCTATCATAATTTCCGTCTTCCATTGCATCTCGTATAGATTCGCGCTTGGCAATTTGTTCCTCTGAAAGGTTTGATTTTCTTCGTCTACTTCTCATTCTTTCTACAATTGAAGTAGTATTAGCATTTGAGTCAGCTGAAGTTGTTTGAGCTTGAGTATAAAGTGTGCTACCAGACAATCCAGCTACTAAGCCTACAGTGACTCCTAAAGCTCCTAACATAAGTGATTTATTGTTTTTCATAAGTATAAAATAGATATAGTTGATTAAAATTAGGCGATGGTTAGGATCCTAAACTTCTTACCTGATAGTATTACCCAAAATAAGAGAAAATATTACACTAGCTAAAGCCTATCTAAACAAAACTATTCGAATATTTATTATCTGAACTGTGCTTTATTTTCTGATTTTCAAAAATAAATTGCGTTCTTTTAATAATTGCTACACGTAGCACTTTGGATTCTTCTTTTTCATCTAATTCTAGCCTTAATAAATCTCTTGGACTTATTCCTGTGGACAATTCTTCACTCAAATAAAAACTCAAGACCTGATTCCTGTTAGCTATTTTTATTAGATTTCCTTGACTTACCTTTTCTATGCTAACGACTCTTCCATAGATAACATTATTTAGTCTTCGTTTAAGAACTAGTTCTCTGGGTCTTGGCGGGCGGATCGGATAGTCTTGTAGGTTATTGTCTATATCTCGTAAAGATTTTTGGAGGGTATGACTATGATTAATTATTGCTAAACTTGAAGACATACATAGTAAAATAGCTGATACTCCTAAGACTGCAATCAAAATTCTTTTTTTAACTAATAACCAATCGGTTTGGCGATATATATAATATGCTAGAAAGCAAAAGAGAACGGTAGTTATTGCGATTAAAGGTAGTAGTCTGAAGAGTATAAATATGATATTGTCTATATTAAAATCAATAATCTGAGGTATCAAAAGCCAATCCCAAAGTAAAAAAGCCAGTAATACACCTCCCATGAAGAAAATAAAAGCGATTACAAAGGCTCTTAGAAGATCAACGAATAGGTAATAGTTATAACTATTGGGCTTCTTATCTTCAATTTTGGTTAATACTTTGTTTTTTATAGCTGACATAGTTATATTATGTTACAATTTAATATGTTTGCGCGCTCTTTCCCTTGCTCTTTTGAGCTTTACAGCGACTGTATTTGGGGTTAGTTTAAATATATCAGATATCTCCTTCAGGCTGAGTTCTTCTAAATGAAATAAAATTAAGAGGCTCTTATCGGTAGAATTAAGTTTATCTAAAGCTTTCTCAAGTTGAATTTTGTCTATTTTAGTTTCTTCTTTTTTGGTTTGTGGTATATGCCAGAAATCTTGGATATCAACATAAAACAACTTAGACTTATCCCGTATTAAGTTGACGGCAGTGTTGTGAGCAATTCTGTATAACCAGCTAGAAAACTTTAAATTTGTCGAAAAACTGGCTAGGCTCTTATATGCCTTATAAAAAACTTCAGATGCCACATCTTCGGCGTCTTGAGTGTGGTAATTTAGTAATCGTTTGCAATACCTTAGAATCGGCTGCTGATAACGATTAACTAGCTCTTCAAAAGCTGTTGTATTACCTTCTAGGACTATCTTGACTACTTTTTCATCGGCATAGCTCTTATAGGTTGCCATTACGGTATTACACATTATAGAGTAAAAAATGACAACTCTAATCAAACTACATAGATACAATTACTTTCTTAATACTACTTGCAGTCCTGTTTTGACAAGGTGCTTATCTTAAGTTTAGCTTATAGACCATGAAGTCAGATACAAACAAAGCTAAAAGTCAGCAAAACAGAAAATTTGAACTAGTCTCTCCTTATGGTCCAGCAGGTGATCAGGAAAAGGTTATTGATACCATTACTTCTAGTTTAGGTGTAGGTACTAGAGAGCAAACTATTCTTGGGGTTACTGGCTCTGGAAAAACTTTCATGATGGCTTCTATTGTAGATATATTACAAAAACCTACCTTAGTTATTGCTCACAACAAGACCCTAGCAGCTCAGCTTGCTGAAGAATTTAGGCGATTTTTTCCTCATAACGCAGTACATTACTTTGTTAGTTATTATGATTATTATCAGCCGGAAAGTTATATTCCAAGATCAGATACTTATATCGAAAAACAAACTCAAATCAACGAGGAGATTGATAGACTAAGAAACGCTGCTACTCAGTCCCTACTTACGCGTAAAGATGTGCTAATTGTGGCTTCAGTCTCTTGTATTTATGGTTTAGGAAACCCGGAAGATTTTGCCGCTTTGAAAATAGATTTAGAGATGGGTCAGAAGTACAAGATAGACAAAATTATTCGAAAACTAATTGATTTGCAGTTTACTAGAACTAATCTAGATCTAAAAAGAGGGGTTTTCAGGCTTAGAGGGGATAATCTAGAGCTAATACCATCAAGTGAAGAGATTGGTTATAGGTTTTCCTTTTATGGTGATGAGTTGGAGTTAATACAAAGTTTTCACCCAGTTTCCGGACAGGCTTTGGAGAATATTGAGAGTTATACTATTTTTCCTGCAAAACAGTACGTTACAACCCAAGAAAAGATTCAAATGGCTATTTCTAAGATAGAAAAGGAGGTTGTCGATAGAGTTGATCATTTTAATAAAGAAGGACTACTTCTTCAAGCCCAACGAATTAAGGAGCGAACCTATAATGATTTAGAAATGCTACAGACTCTTGGTTATGTTGGCGGAATTGAAAATTACTCTGTTTATTTCGACGGTAGGCAATTTGGTGAGCCACCTACAACACTTCTTGACTATTTTCCGGATGATTCAATCACCTTTATTGATGAGAGTCATATGACTTTGTCACAGATTTCGTCTATGTATAATGGCGATAGAAGTCGTAAACAGACACTAGTAGAATATGGCTTTAGACTACCTAGCGCAATGAATAATCGACCTCTCAAAATTAATGAGTTTTATGATAAAATGAGTCAGCTTGTATATGTCTCAGCCACTCCCGGTAATTTTGAATTTGGAAAAACTGATTCTGTAACCAAGAATGCAAATGTGGAAAAGATAAAGCGTGATCCTAAAGCAGAAATCACAGTAGCTGAAGCTATAATCAGACCTACAGGTTTGCTTGACCCAGAAATTATTTTAAAACCAGTAAAGAATCAGGTGGATGATGTTTTAGAACAGGTAAGACAACGAGTCGCTAAAGGACAGAGAGTGCTGATTACTACCTTAACTAAAAGATTTTCTGAAGAGTTAGATCTCTATTTCAAGCAAATAAACGTCAAATCAGCCTACATTCATAGTGATGTAGATACCATGGAAAGAATAGATATACTTAGCGATCTAAGACGGGGTAAGTACGATGTGCTGGTTGGTATTAATTTACTTAGAGAAGGTCTAGACTTGCCTGAGGTCAGCTTGGTAGCTATATTTGATGCAGATAAAGAAGGCTTTTTGAGGTCAAAAACTAGCTTAGTTCAGATAATTGGACGTGCTGCTAGGCATTCAGAGGGTAAAGTAATAATGTATGCTGATTCTGTTACTGATTCGATGAAATACGCTATTGAGGAAACTGAGAGAAGACGTGAACTACAACAGAATTATAATAAAGAGCATAACATAATACCAAAGAATGTAGTTAGGGATCTTAAAACAATTGCTGACGATCTTCGGGAGGAAATGGAGCAAGATGAAACTTATGGCAAGTCTGGAGCTACATACTCTACTACAGGATGGAAGCCTGTGGAAGAAGATAAAGTTATGTTTACTTTTGATGAGAAAAAGTCTAGGAGAAAGAGTAAATCTATCCACTCTGAAGATACTAAAGATCGTAAGTCAAATCGAGGTAAACAGGTCTTTGCCGACTTTGACCAGCAGAAAGAAAGCTTCAGTAAAGATCTTGAGTCGCAGAATCTGAGTATTAGCGAACTTAAAAGTAGATTACAAGTGGCGATTGATGCGATGAACTTCGAGGAAGCAGCAGCTTTGAGAGACCTGATTGATAAAAAAATGGTCTAAAGTAAATTTATTCTGCTCATATCTGCATATTTTGTCTAGAACTTCACTATGAAACAACGCTTACAGTTTTACCTGTGCTTTGAAGGCTTGAACCATTGCCTAGTCTTACTTTGATTTCTGCACTTCCATTAACACTTGGTACTGGAACGTTATCACAGCTAATGACGTTAGAGCTTATAGGTGTACAAGACGAAGTTTCTGCAGCATTGCCTATGCTAATACCGAATCCAACAGGCAAAGTCTTGGCTGACGGTATGGCGAAGGTACATTTAGTAGTTTTACCATTGTTAACTATATTTCCACTGCAGTTAAGTGTGGCTATATCTGATAATTGCAGAGGGTTAGTAGGGGTGAAAGAGAAGGTTACGTTTGAGTAAGTTTTTTCGGCTGTAGCTCCAAAGTTATCAGTTGCTCTAAGTATAATATCGTTCGGATTTGTGGATATACCTAAGTCACTTATATTTACAGTAGTAGAGTAAGTATTGTTGCTAGATGGGCTAGGAACTGGAATAGATCTACCACTACCTTGAATGATAATTTGCATTGATTGAATAGTTTTGCCTTCTTGACCTTGTGGTGTTACATTGAAGCTAATAGTCGAGATATTGGCTTTAGAATTATCAAGATTGCTTTGGATCAAAGGAGACTTAGTTTGTTCTCCTACTTGATCTTGCGGTGATGGCTCTGTTGGAGGTGTGCAGTATACCTCGGGAAATTTAGCACTGATTGCATTGACTGGAATAGCCCAGCTCTGACTCCCTGGAAACTCTGGTAATAGCTGCAAACAAGTTTTTTTTTCAATGTTTTCTTCTAGGGTTTGGGTTGTAGCAAGCAAACCATCTAATTTGTTTATCAAAACTTCTTGGGAAATTACTGCTGATCTAAAGTCAAAAATATTTTTACTTCCAGGTGTATAGTCTGGAGTGGATATTCTTTCTTCAGCGTCCTCTAGGACTTGCTTTTGTGATGGGCTCATGTACTCGCTACCACCACCTCCAATCATACCAGTTGCAGGGTTTACACCCACTCTTAGCAAACCTTCGGTAGAGAATGCAGCTGGGTTTTCGCCATTCACAAGATATTTCATAATTTTGTTCCATACAGGTGCAGCTGCAGTTGAAGAAGTAGCATTCTGCTTCATTGATTCATTATCAGTCCTACCGACCCAAACCACGGTAGTATAGTTTGTACATCCTCCAACTGTCCATGTATCTTTTACGTCGTTGGTAGTTCCTGTTTTAGCCGCAGCTCCACCTACTTGTGCTCCATTTCCACACTCATTAATTTCTAAGGTTCTAGCTGCACTACCAAACTTTGGTCTTCTAGCATTATAATCTGATAGTACATTAGCCATTTGTTTGGCAATCAAAGGATCAATAGCTTTATCTTGAGATGGGTAAACACTTTGTTTGGTCTCTTGAGTGTACAATTCTCTACCAGTATTGTCCTTGATACTCAGGAAAGGTGTCGCTGTCCTTAAATTACCTTCTTGCAAGATGGTATTCATACCGGTGGCATGAGATACTGGTATAATTTCGCATCCTCCAACTGCTGATGATAAGAAACATCTGTCTCTATAAGCTGACTTAGCTAAGTCAGGATCATCACACTGTTTTATAAAGTTGCCATCTGCATCTTTTTTGCTAAAATTATCTGCAGGTGGGTAACATGCAAATCTCAAACCGGTCTGTTCAGAGAAGTCAAAAACTTGCTTAATTCCCTCATTACAGTCCAACTGAGCATTGTTAGAGGAAAGACAGGCAAATTTGATAGTTGGTATGTTAAGTGAGTTCTGAATAGCACTTCTAAAACTTACTGGTCCTTGAGTAGTATTATCAAAGTTTTTTGGCTTATAACCAGGTTGGAATTCAGTGGGAGTATCGACTACCATTGTAGCTGGATTAAAACCTTTACTCAGTGCTGTTGCGTAAACATAGGGCTTTATGCTACTACCGGGTTGCTGTGGCGAGGTCATGATATTCACTTTTCCATTGATATCAGCTCTATTATATCCCAGTGAACCTACCATAGAAATAATTTCTCCGCTTGGTCCATCTAGGACTACTGCAGCCGCATTATTACCTCCGTTGGCAATAACATTATTTTGCTCAGACTCTTTGAGTATTTTTTCAATTTCTCTATGCTTGATTGGGTCTAAAGTTGTAACAATCTGGTAACCCTTTGTGTAAAGTTCTTGTTCTCGTGGAATAAATTTTCTAAGCTCAGCTAGGACATACTCTCTAAAATGAGGGAATTCATCTGTTTCTTGATTGGGTACAAAAACAACTGCTCCATTTGCCCTTGCTTGCTCTACTTCTGCTTGAGTGCTAGCTACGACTATAGGAGTCTCTTGCAAAGCTATTAGTTCTTCAGGTGTCTTAATAAAGACTTCTTCACCATCACCACGTAAATTCATGGTATGCATGTTTTCAAGACATTTATCCTTAACATTGTTAAATGCTTTCCAAGCATTGCTTTCAGGTAAGCCTATACTAGAAGAATAGGTACTAGGCTGATTCAAAAGAGGAGCTAAAAAACACCCTTCAACAACATTAATATCTTGAACATCTTTGCCAAAATAAGTCCTACTAGCAGATTGAACTCCGTGAGTAACACCTCCAAAAGGGGCAATATTTAAATAGGATTCCAGAATATCAGCTTTAGTCTTACCACTGTTACTTAGTTTTATGGCTGTAAAGAGCTCGTCGATTTTAGTTTCGATAGTTCTGTCTGAAGGTCTATTCTTGTCTGTGGCTAATTTTACAGTTTGTTGGGCAATTCCACTAGCTCCACGACATTCATCTCCTGCGGATATAAGGCATTTAACAGTAGCTCCAAATAAGTTTTTCCAAGGTATGCCAACGTCATTATAGTAGAATCCATCGTCTTCGATAGCTATTACTGCCAGTTGGACGTGCTCAGGTATTTCGTCTATATCGACGTACTCACGTTTTTCATCCTCATAAACTTCAAAGATTTTAGTCACACCATCGCGTGCGTACACTACACTACTTTCTCTTTTTTGATTGAGTAAATCGTCAATTGGCTTGGTCTCATTCCACTTGTTAATAGCTAGAGCTGCAACTGTAGACACGCTCACAATCATGAAGATTCCGAATATTAAACCAAAGAAAGCAAACTTTCTGCTGAAACTCTTCCAAGAGAATCCAAATTGTTTTTTTAGATCTTGAATACTAGTCGAATTTGCTGAGTAGTCTTTTTTACCTGTGAGATTGCTTTGATAGTCTTGCCTTTCATCCATATCGCCACTCTTTATGTTAGTAAAATTGTAATCAGTACCTACTTTGGAACCGACTTTAATCACTTGCTCTGGTCTATCGACTAGATAGCCATCCTCAGTCAAAATTCTACTTGCTTTATCATCAATGTCGTCACTAGGAAGAGTAAGCGACTCGTTGGTATTATTCAGATCTTTTTCTACTTCAGAGATATTTTCTCGAATATTGTCATCATCTCTTTTATGTAGGTCTTTACGATCTCTTTTAGAAGTTGAGTTTTTGTGACTTTTTGGTGACATATTATGCTTTAATTTAAACCTTAAAGCGAATTTAGTCAAGGATTAGTTCCCCTTGTCTATATGTTTAACCTTCTTCGTTTATATACTGATTAACCAGCTCTTGAATAACTTTGGATTATATTTCCTTCAGCTTGCTGAGAATCTAAAAACTTAAACTAGATTCATACCCCGTTGCCTGCTTCGGGATGGGCTGATTCTTCTTAAGCCTACTTTACTGAAAAAAGTCACTATACCCAAACCAACTTAGTATCCAATTGAGAAACAAAAATGTACAAATTAATAAGATACCTATTATTGCAAGATATATTTGAGCTATAATAGATCCAGGAAGTTTACCAATTGAAGAAAATAGGACAGGGTGTCTCTTTTGAAGAGTTTTTAAACTAAGCATGAATTGATATAAACTAAATATTTTAATTTTGTACAGAAATAAAATAAGCTACTACAAACAATAGTTTGACAATAATCAATTACTATAATGTAGTTATTTAGCATCATAAGATTACTAATTTAATCTTTTGAGTAGTTTTAAATTTACATAGCCTGAAGGAGCGGATTCAATGAACTACATGCCTTACGTACTTTTTGAAGGTATGGATTTGTCAGGAAAATCTTCAACAGTAGCAAAAATCCAAGAAATAAATAAGATATGGACATACCAGCACTTGGTACTAAACCAAGCCAATCCAATATATACTTTGGCTAAGCAAGTAAATAAGCAAGGTATATACTCAACAGAAGTATGTGGGATCACCTATGCTGCTGCAATAAGGGCTGATTTGGAGTTGTTTCAATGGCCTAGCATGCCAACTCTACAAGACTCTTGCAATTTGCTGAGATCTTTGGCACATCATAGTGCGCTTGGTAACACAGCAGTAGTAAACTATTTGGTGGAAATTTCTTCTGAACATCCAATATTTTCTAAGGCGTATGTTTTCACAGCATCTATAGAAGAAAGAAGAAAGCGCTTAGCTAAGCGCATGTCAGAGAATCCAGGATGCGTATCAAAATCGGATACATTAATTATTAATAATCCCGAACTTTTTGAAGCCATGAATGAAGCCATAATAAAATATGCTAAAGAATTCTTCAATGCTCAAATAATTGACACTACTTATGTCGATCAAAACACTGTAGTTAACCAAATAACAAGTCAAATCTAGTTTTCTATTTTTGATGCGGGTGTGTTAGAGTAAGATTAATTTTAACACACCATTACTTATTAAGTTCTTTAATTATCAAAATTATGTTACCAATTAAAAACCACATAACTTCTGGCTGTGTTTTGTTAGACTCTTTAGACTCTGTTTCTGGAGCTAATGTGTTAATGATTTTTAGAAAATGGGAATACGTCCCTGAAGGAGCGTGGATTTTACCTAAAGGTCATGTAGAAGAAGGAGAAACTTTAGAGAATGCTGCTATTCGTGAAACTGTAGAAGAAACCGGTTATCAAAATATACAGATAAAAAACTTCTTAAGTGAAATTACTATAAAGTATGAAAAAAATGGCTTTATGAATATTAAAAAAGTTCACTGGTTTTTAGCTCTTTTGAATGGTGAGAATAAATTTAAGCAAAAATTATCTGATGAAGAGATTTCTTCTGAAATTTTTGAGATAAAATGGGTTCCTCTTATCAACTCTGTAAAGATGTCAACCTTCAACAATTTAAGACACATTATTCTCTTCTCTAGCTAAATATTGTTTGTAGAATTCAGCTGGTATATTTCTTATGGTTGTGTGAATTCTATGATGGTTGTAGTATTGAAGCCTGTGAACAATTAAATTATA
>JBCDGH010000024.1:0-19213 GCA_038751365.1 Patescibacteria group bacterium
AATTCTTTGCTCATCTAGAAAAGGCTAGAAGGTTAGTTATGATTTATGATAGAAAACTTAATTCCTACCTAGGGTTTGTCAAACTTAGAGTTATTACTTTACTGATCAGAAGAATGAGTAATTAATTTAGGGACAGGTTCCTAGTCAATATTAGTATTTTTTAACAAACCCTGCGGTATCTCTGGCATATTCCTCATTAGCAAAGCAAATATCAGCTTTTATTCTCTTATATCTAGAATTCTCTGGAGTATAGTAATTACCAAAGTTATCTGCAAAGGTACCTTTAATGGGGTAATTACTCTCACATACTGGTTCTTGTCCTATTTTTATCCACTGTACACCAAGTACTTCTAAAGCTTTTATTTCTTGCTTGTTGTTTGGAGTGTCTGATGCGGTAGTAACAGGTATACCGTTTAAATTGGCTTGACTGGCAGTAGCGTTTTTATATCCAAAATAGAAACCTACTACAAATATTATTACAATTAGCGAAACGGTACCTATGATGTTGATCAAACGGGGGAATTGTTTAGTCATTTTACTATGTATTCGATAATTCTCTCTATAGATATGACTGATTAAGAAACTGTCTAGTATACGGAAGGAAAAGTACTAAATCTTAGCCTTACCATACCCTAGTTTTCTCTTCAGGGTCTTTAGTGCTCTAGTAGATATTTTTACTCTTTTGTTACCAATTTTGATTCTTTGCAAGTTAGCTCGGACACGTGTAATCGTAGATTGCATGGATTTACTTCTCTTATGTACTTTTCTATAAGTTACTCCAGTTATAGCACAACTTGCAGGCATGTAGGGAGCCTTCCTATTGAAATGCTTTCTGTCAAGTTATCTAGTCCCTTCTCTCGGATTTGCTCGGTTATTTTGATCTTCATTGAGATCTAGATAAATTGTATCAACTTGATTTTTATTTTCAGCTTTTTGCTCAGCATTCTCCTCTATTATGGCTTCTAAGTTCTCTCGAGCTTCTAGTAGTTCTTGTTCGGCATTAAGGAGCTCCTTCTCGTTTGCCCCTGGTAGTAGCTGCGGAGTAGTATTTATGAACCTGATTGATTTTTTAATTTGCTCAGTGTAAGCATCAGTTTTTTGATCTACTAATTCTTGAGCTATAATAAGCTTATCATTGATAACTGCTTGATTTTCCCATATTTTACGAATATCATCTCGTGCTTGCTGTTGAACAATAATTTTGTCTTCCAGAGCTGAAATATCTTGTTTGTGTTTATTACTAGATTCGGACAATTGATATTGAGTATAAATATTAAGACCAAGGGAGGTTGTTAAAAGTAAGAGTAGAAGTATAGAGAAAACTGTACTGAACTTCATAAAATATGGCTACTCTTTTTTAACTGACACTGTCATACTGTCTTGCATGCTTGGGTTTCCGCCTAATTCTATGAAAGTATTTTTGTCCAAGACAAGTAAAGTGTTCTCGCTAAGTACTCTAACGTCACTAACGATAAGACTGTAGCTACTTGATCCAGTATTTACTTTTAAGCTTTGACCAAGGCTGAATTTATCGGTTACTACAGGACTTTTAGCATTTTCGTCCCAGATAACCTTACCTTTCATACTTTCTTGCTGACTCTGATTGCTCTTAAAAACTCTTGTCTCAAAGGCCCCACTAGCAATTTCGCCGACTTTGACTTCGTTTTCTGCTGGAGATGTACTTTTTTCATCTTGCCGACTATCAAGCACACCTAATACCGAACCTCCAGTTCTAGGTCCAAGTATCGAAGGTAATAATAATAGCCCTAGAATAAGTAAACTTAATATTTTCGTCTTGATAGACATAAAATTTGTTAATTGATTGGCAACTAAATACATATAAATCTACTTTTATTTTTTCTTACTGTCAAAAATTGACAAAACTGGAATCCGACTGCAATTTGGGAGATTATGCAAAGGCTTTTAAATATTCTGAAAAGATTATTAGGAAAAAATCTTACTAAGCAAGTTAGACCTTTGGGTCATGGTCTAAAAAGTTGGTTTAGTGCGGTATATTTTGGTTTTCCAGCCAGAAAGCTCAAGCTAATTGGGGTGAACGCCACTAAAGGTAAGACTACAACAACTGTTATTTGCGGTAGGTTGATGAATCTGGTGGGTTTGAAAACTGGCTATGTATCTACTGCTATTATAAATCTAACTGGAGATAAACAAGATGAAAAAATGAACACCTTTAAAATGAGTACGATAGATGGTTTTCAGCTACAAAAGAGTCTTAAACAAATGGTAGAAAATGGTTGTGAGTATGCAATTTTAGAGATGTCTAGTCAAGGTTTGAAACAAAATAGGCATTGGGGGTTAGGTCAGTTTTTAGTTGGTGTATTTATGAATCTTTATCCAGAACATCTTGAAGCTCATAATGGATTAGAGAACTATCGTAAGGCAAAGTCTATACTTTTTAAAAACTTAGACCCGAATGGTTTTTATGTCAGTGTGGCTAATCGTGACCAGCAACAAAATTCAGAAGCAATATGGAATTCTATTAGTCTAAAGAAAAGAGAGACTCTAACCAGAATAAATGTTTTTGATAGTGAGTTTGAAATATCGAATGAAGCTAATAGTTTTTATAAGACTTTAACTTTTAGTAAAAAGAAGTTCTACACTAGTTTTATTACAGACTTTGAAATCAAAAATCTATTTTTTGCGATTAAGGTGGTAGAGCTTTTCAAACCTGACTTAATTTTTAACTTACAAACATATTTATCAAAACTAAGTGGAAAGGTTGCAGGTAGGATGGAGTTCGTGGTGAAGGATAACAAAGTGGTGTTAGATGATAGTCCTATTAGCTTTAATGTTGTTGCTCAACCCACAATATCAATTATTGTAGATTACGCGCATGAGCCCAAAAGTGTAGAAAAGCTTTTAGAAAACTTAGTGGAATGGAAGACAAGAGGTTTTTTTACTGATATTATACATATTTTATCTTCGGATGGTGTTGGTAGAGACGATTGGAAAAAACCAATTATGGGAGATATTAGTTTTCGAAATAGCGATTATACTATTTTAACCACTGACAATTACGGAGCTGGGGATGACCCGCAAAAAATTGTTGACTTATTAGCTAGTAATTTACCTGAGGAGAAAGTATTTACTAAGGATCTAGTGTTGGAGAATTTAAACAGCAAAAAAGTAATATTGAAGGTCAATCGCTTAGAGGCTTTCCAGCAGGCTCTGAATTTGGCTCAGATGATAATTGATAACAAGGATAGAACAGAGGCAGACACTGATTTTCACCGTAAAATTATAATTGTTTCTACTGGAGTGGGTTCTGAATATGGACTGACTCAACCTTCTGGTATCATTTCTTGGGATGAGAAGAAGGTTTGGACTGAAGAGTTTGTTAGCACTTTCTCTTGAGTTAGTCAGTAATCTATATTTTCATAAAAAAAGTTATTAATTGACAAAAGATGCAAATTATCATCTAATAGCTTCTGCTAAATAGAGAATTGTACTAAAACTAAATCTTAATGTGCTTTTAAGAGCAGCATAAACTAACTGTAGGTTGCTCATCAGTTGTTGGTAAAGACCTAAAAGCTTACCGTCAAACTTTAATTTATTCGATCTTATGCAAGGTTAGAAGATATTCTTCTACGCTAGATTGAGCTAGTACTTAGCTTAGAGATGCCTGTCTTTAAGAATACTGCTGGTTCGGGTGCTGTTGAGGCAAAAAGATTACAATTTCAAACTTAACCACGAAAAAATATGCCTAATAACATATACCAAATAATAATACTTTTACTTATAATTTTATTAGCAATTGTTGCTTATTATGCTTTTAAGCTTTCAGTAAAAACAAAAGACAAAGCTAGCTTTAATCAGGAAGACTTAGATAAACTAGTTAAATATAAAACTGAGAAGATTAAAGAAGATAAGCAGCAGCAGCTGGAAGAGCTAAAATCAGAACTAAAGAATAGCTATAAAGAAAAGGAGAGTTCAATGCAGTCAGATTTGGAAGCAAAAAATAATATCCTGCTTGAGAAGTTGAGATTGGAAGCCAAGGTTCAGATTCAAGAAGAAGAAAAGCAAATGCGTCAAAGGATTTTGGATTTGCAAGAAAACTTAGATAAAAAGGAAAGTGTTCTGGACTCTAAGCTCACTAAGTATGAGGGTGACAAAGAAAAACTAAATGAGTTGAAGGACGAACTTAGAAAAATTAAGGTTGATTTATTAGAAAAAAAGCGACTCGTTGATGAGAGAGAGGAAAATATTTCTGAGCAGTATGCTAGTAAGCTAGCTGCTATTGCTAAGTTAAGTTCTCAAGAAGCTAAAGCTCAGATCCTAGATACTGCTAAAGAGAAAATGGGGCAAGAATTGCTTCAGTGGCAACAAAAATACGTGGATAGATTTCAAGATGAAGCTAATATCAAAGCCAGAGAAATAGTCGCTTTAGCTGTTCAAAGATGTTCAAGTGAAGTAGCTAACGAGCTTACAATAACAACAGTGAAATTAGAGGATGAAGCTGATAAAGGCAAAATAATAGGAAAAGCTGGAAGAAATATACAATGGCTAGAAAAAACTCTAGGTGTAGAGTTGGTTATTGATGAGACCCCTGGTATTGTTACTTTGTCTGGATTTAGCTCAATTAGAAGACATATTGCCAAAAAAACTTTGGAAATGCTTTTGAAAGATGGTAGGATTCACCCCGCCAGTATTGAAGATTATTATGAGAAAGCTAAGTCTGAGATAGCTCAAGAAATTGCTGATGCCGGTCAGTGGGCAGTTAATGAGTTAGGTGTATATGATTTTCCAGCTAAACTAGTCAGGATAATAGGTAGGCTCAAATTTAGAACTAGCTATGGTCAAAACATGCTTAAACATAGTGTAGAAATGGCAAAATTAGCTGGATTGCTGGCAGAAGGGATGAATGAGCGATTTAGTAACAGAGAAAATCCTGTAAATGTAGAAATCTGTACTAAGGGTGCTTTGCTTCACGACATCGGCAAAGCTGTAGATGAAGAAACCACACCTAAGGGTAATCATATTCAACTTGGTGAGAAAATCTGTGAAATGTTTGATTTAGACTGGAGGATTAAAAAGTGTGTTTCTAGTCATCACGATGAAAGTTATTATGACCCTGAGAGAGGATTTTGTATTGAGGCAGCGCTTGTTGATGCTTGTGATAATATTTCTGGAGGAAGGCTGGGTGCAAGAAAAGAAGCAGCAGAAGCGTATTTCCAGAGAATGGAAGCTATGGAAAAAATAGCCGAGAATACTAAAGGAGTATCGAAAGCTTGGATTATGAGAGGTAGTCGTGAATTATGGGTTTTTTTTGATACTGCTAATGTATCTCCAGCAAAAATGCACAGTATTACTAGAAAGATTGCTAATGCTATCCAAGCCGGTGTGCGCTACCCAGGTGAAATAAAAGTTGTTGGTTTGTGGGAGAATAAGGTAGTTGAGTACGCGATGTAGCGCTATTTTTCTAAGAATTATAGACTATATCTAGCTTGACAAAAAGATTTTGAGAAGTTCAATTTAACTAAATATATATGAGTCTGAAGCAAGCTCTAGAGGTCTTTGGTCTAGATAGTGTATCCCATTTGGATGTAAATGGGCTGAAGTCTCTGTTCAAAAAACTTGCTAAAGAAAGACATCCAGATCAAGGTGGTAGTCATCGTGACTTTATTTTACTCAAAGAAGCTCATATAATACTTGAGAAAGAAGTAAAAAGTAAACCAGCTAGTAACTCGCCCAACAATGACTTACAGGCTTTTACCAAAGAAGACATATTAGAAAGATACTATAAAGATACAAGGCAGCTTCAAGTCCAAATTAAAGAGCTCAAAGTTCATTTTGAGAATCAAGCAGAAACTTTAGATCAGGTAACTAATGGCACACAACAGTTACTAGAAAAATTCTCTAAAGAAAAAGAAAAACTGAAGAGTGAGTTAGATGAATCGATAATCAAACTAGAAAAGAATTATAATCCAAGTCTATTACAGAAAGTGCTATTCTTTTTGCCTAAATTAAATGAAAAAGAGTTTTGGAATGCTTATCAAGTAGAGGTTGCTCAGTACAAAAAAAGAACTGCAGATTTAGATAATGAACTTCATAGAATCATACTAAGCGTTTATGGTGAAGGTCTAAACAATATCGCCAGACTAGTTGGTAAGGTTGACTAGATAAACTGTTGTGGTTTAATCTAAATTAAGTAAGTGAAGTAGAATATGTTGAAAATTGCATTTTGTGGAGCTCATGGAACTGGTAAAACTACTTTGGTGAATAGACTAGCATCTGAACTGAATATCCATGCAATGCAGAGAGTTACTAGAGAAGCATGGGAGAATTTCGGTGTTGAAGACTTTGAAAAAATTCCTTTAGACGCTCGTTCAGTTTTCCAAAATTACCTACTTCTAAATCAGATTAAGAAAGAAGATCTCTATAAAGACCAAGGTTTTGTTACTGATAGATCAGTCTTAGATATATTATGTTACACTGAGCTTAGCTCAGACATGAAAGGCTCTAGCTTTGATATTTTTAAGCATTTGGTAGTAGAGAGGCTAAAAAACTATAATCATTTGATCTATATTCCAATAGAGTTTGAAGCACAGAAAGAAAGGCTTAGAGCAAACCTAGATACTAGAAGCGACTACGATAATATCTTAAAAAAGAATTTACAAGAATTAGTGGGTCAAAGTAACTTTTTGGTAATAAATGGTAGTGTTGATGAGAGGTTAGTGCAAATCAAAGAGTATTTAAATCAAAGATCTTTAATTGTGTATGACTAAAGTAGTAATAACTTCTAAAAATCCAGTTAAAATAGAGTCAATAAAGCTAGCCTTTTCTAAAATGTTTCCAGAGCTTGTATTTAGTTTTGAGTCTGTATCTGTTGACTCTGGAGTGGGTAGTCAGCCAATTACCGACCGTGAAACTAAATTAGGTGCTATAAACAGAGTTGATAAGGCTAAGACATTAACTAAAGCTGATTACTATGTCGGTATCGAAGGAGGAATTCAAGCTATTAATGACGAAATGGAATCCTTTGCTTGGATTTATATAGATGGTTCCAATAAAGTTGGTAAAGCTAAAACAGCTACATTTTACTTACCAGCTAAGGTAATTGAACTGGTTAACCAGGGTTATGAGCTTGGTGAGGCTGATGACATTGTGTTTAACAAAACAGATAGTAAACAAGCTAATGGTGCCATCGGCTTACTTACTGGAGATGTAATTACTCGAACTTCATACTATACAGAGGCATTATGTATGGCTTTAGTCCCCTTTAAAAATAAGAATTTATATTAGTACTATTATGCAATTATCAGATGTTGACATTCGTCGATCACTTCAGACTCAAGAAATCTTTATTAGCGATTTTGATGAGCAAAGATTGCAGCCCGCTAGTTATGATGTTTTGCTTGGGAATGAGTTTTTAGTATTTAAAAGTCATAAATTAGGTGCGATCGATCCTAAAAAATCTATATCTGAGCACATGTACAAAATTACCCTGAAATCGTCAGAGGACTATTTTACTATTCATCCTAACGAGTTTGTGCTAGCAGTGACTCAAGATAAATTCGGATCCAAAGCTAAGCATGCAGTACAATTGATGGGAAAAAGTAGTTTAGCTAGGTTAGGTTTGATTGTACACACTACAGCTGGTTTTATAGATCCTGGTAACATTTTGAATGCTACACTTGAGTTAGTGAATGTGAATAATGTAGCTATTCAGTTATATCCAGGGATGAAAATTGGGCAAATTGCTTTTTATGAGTTGAAGACTCCATCCGAAAGAACCTACGGTCATAAAGATTTGAATAGTAAGTATTTTCAAGCCGAGTCAGTACAGGCTAGCGAAATGTGGAAGAATTTTGATGCTGATGGAAAACCGATTTAGAAATACTACAAGAAATTCCTAATATCGATGGTGAGTTTAATATGCTAGAGATTTAATTAAATATATGCTTCTACCTTCTTATTTTCAACTGTCATTATCAAATCCTGATGAAACTGGGTTAGTCTTGGTATCTTTAATAGACTCAAGAACTGGTTTTATTGTTAGAACTGCCCTACCGAACTCAGGAGTTCAAACAGCTTCAATCATGGCCTTCGCTGGTGCTCGGTATTCTCGCTCTTCAATTACTGCAAATGAGCTATTTAAAGAGATAAAAGATGCTGATAGAACAGCTAATGAAAGATTATCAACAATTTTCAGGAACTATGGGCACGCTTCGGTAGCCGATATGGCCCAGCTCTTTGCCTATATAGAGAATATACCTCAACTATACGCATGTAAATTCTATAATGAGACCTCTATTGGTGGAGGTCAAGAAAGATCTACTCGATACCAAGACTTTAGTGATTCTGTTGTAGAAGGCTTGGATCGACAAATAAATGAAACAACTTTACTTCAAGTTCATGAATCTACAGAATATATAGAAGTTAATGAGGATTATAAAGAGTTACAATCAATAGCCTTAAACAACTACCGAAAGCATGTAGACTTGCTAACAGAAAAATTGGCTGAAGTCTACGAAGTAGATACCACTGATAAAAAACAAAAAAGTGCCTTAACAGCCAGAGTCTTTGATTGTGCTCGATATTTTTTACCTAATGGAACATGCAATAGAACCTCAATATGTTGGATTACCTCAGCCAGAGAGTGGGCTAGAATAATTTCTCAATTCAAATCTCAGAAAGACTTTAATTTACAGTACCTAGCTGAGCAGCTAGAGTTTTTATTTGCTCCTGATCAAGAAGTTGCAAAAAACCATGGATATCAACCCGAAGCTGCTGATCTAATACGTTATACTAAGGCTGATGAAACTACTAGTAACAACATAAAGTATCTAAAGGAGTTTTTGGTGGAAGCCGGTTTTGAATCTGAAGCCGAGTTTGATCAAGATCAGATGTTTAAGCCAGTGTCAGTTAAGCTTCTTGATGCGAGTATTTCTGCTGGCACAAAAATAGTTGCTCAAAATATTCTAAGTATCTATCCAACTTTAGACGAGAATTGGCTATTGCAGTGGATCACTGAACTTGATAATAAGCAAAAAAAAGAACTATCAGAAAAATTATTACAAAACTATGATCATCATCGTCAGATGGGTAATCAGTTTAGAGTCAATACTCACAGCTTTGTAGTATATTGCTCAATTGGAGAAGGTAGAGATTTGAATAGACACAGAGCTTGGGGTAGATTTATGCCTATGCTTGCTAGTGAGCAAAATTACTATAATCATCTCGACTCAGGATACACACTACCAATGTACTTGTCAGAGAATAGTGTGCTAGATACTCAAAGGCAAATTTTTGAAGAAGATCTACAGAATTACTATAAGAAGTTGAGACTATTTACTGACAAAACCAAAGAGATTGCGTGGTTTCCCCATCATTTGATTCTGCAGTTATTACCTTTTGCTAGCATTATGAAAATATGGTTTCACGGATCTCCTAAAGAAATTAGTTACTTAACTAAACTAAGAGTCAGACCTGGTGGACATATAAACTATCGAGCAATAGCCTACTTTATGTCTAGAGAAGCTGCAAAAAGTGATAACCTACTACAAGGTCTATCTATAGATGAAAGTAAGCAGCCAGATCCAACCTCTAGAACTGAATTTTTGGATAGAAGTTAGTTATTAATAATTCTTGATTTATATGCTAATAAGGGGCATAACTCCTTGACAAAAGCACTTTCTTTATTTTAAATCGAACTATTGTTTACTAACTGCAACTACGTCAATCGTGAATACTCAATCTTCGAAAAGTTCTAAAAGCAAGCCTCAAATCAGGTCTAGAAGCGCAAATAGAAGGAGACAAAGGCAAAGACAGAACGAACGTCGAGAAGACAGAATTTATTTAGACGGCAAAGTAGTTGAAACACTACCTGGAACAAAATTCAGAGTCAAAGTAGATCGTACTAAAGGTTTAGATCCACTTATAGTTGATTGCCAAGTTAAGACTTTATTCAAGGTAAAGAATATAAAGATTATTAAAGGCGACTTCGTTACTGTGGAAGTAGATCCTGAGTTAGACCTTGATCCAGAAAACAATTTAGCGAAAGGTGTCATAATCCAAAGAATGTAGAAACATATTATGAAAGTACAAGTCTCACTAAAAGGCAGAGGTAAAAAATTGTCCCGCAAAGGCAGATTGGCTCAGGGTTACTATGCTAGGAGGCAAGGTATATTAAGATTTTATGCGTTTGACGACGCTCCCTTAGGAAATAAGATTAACTCGAGACAACCTATACCATTAAAGAAGAAAAAGAAATTGAAGTATTAATTAGATTATGATACGTATTGCTGGTGTTAACCTAAATCCACAGAAGCATATTAAATTTACCCTAACTGGTATTAAAGGAATTGGTAAATCTAACGTGAAACAAATACTTAATCATTTTAGCTGGGAGAGCAACATTACTCTATCGAGCTTATCTGAGCAGCAGGTAGTTGATTTGAGGAATTACATTGAATCAAATTTTGTTATTGAAGCAGATCTGAGGAGGCAAAAGATTACTAATATTAAAAGATTAACCGATCTTAATACTTGGAGAGGTTTGAGGCATAAATTGCACTTACCAGTGAGAGGACAGACAACTAGAACTAATTCTAGAACATGTAGAGGTAATGTTCGTAATACTGGAGGAAGTGGTAAAACAAAGGCTGCTTCTAAAACATAATTGATAAGCTAATTTTGATATATTGACGTATGGCTAGAAAGCAGACTGTTAAACTAAAAACTAATAAGAAGACTAGAATTAAGCAAAAATATCCTATTGTTAGAATATTCTTGAGGGCTGAATTTAATAATAGTATTGTTACTCTTACTGATTTACAAGGTAAGGTAATTGCTTGGACTAGCAGCGGGAAAGTAGGGTTTAAAGGCTCTAAAAAATCAACTCCTTTTGCGGCTCAAAAAGCTACTGAAGAAATTTTAGAAAGAGTTAGGCAGGTGGAAGCCTCCACGGTACATCTTGAGATAGATGGTGCTGGAATGGGTAGAGATTCTTTCCTAAGGACTATTCAAGCTACAGATCTAATGATTGAAAGTATTAAGGATGTTACGGGTTTCCCGTTCGGAGGTGTAAGACCAAAGAAAAAAAGAAGAGTCTAGTTAAAATTGAATTTCTATAACATAATATGGCAAGATACACAGGTAGCAAAACTAAATTATCCAAAAGAGTGGGAAGAGATCTATTTCTTAAAGGTTCTAGAAGTTACTCGGCAAAAAGTGATTATCCTAAAAGACCAAATAGAGCCGGTGAACACTCTAGGTCTAGACCTAAGAAAGTCTCTGAGTATGGCAAGCAGCTCCTTGAGAAACAGGCTCTTAGATATACCTATGGTTTGGTAGAAAAGCAACTAGCTAATCTATTTAAGAAAGCTTTTAAACAGACTGGGGATACGGGTAAGATAGCTCTTACTAATCTTGAAAGACGAATTGATAATGTAATTTATAGAGGGGGGTTAGCCAATTCTCGGTCTCAAGCAAGGCAACTTGTAAATCACGGTCATTTTGAAGTCAACGGCAGGCGAGTTAATATTCCTTCCTTCCTTGTATCGGTAAATGATGTAATAAGCGTTAAAGAAAACAAGAAAAAGAATCCTTTTTGGCAGAATTTTAAATTAGAAGTTCCGAATAAATTGCCTAGTTGGATCGAAGGTTCGAAGAAAAGCGAGTTGAAAATTATAAATTTACCTTTAGAAGCTGATCTGCCTGATGACTTTAAGGTAGGGGCTATAGTTGAATTTTATTCTAGAAAAGTGGCGTAAAGTAGTGTAAGCAAATTAGAATTATGTTAGTTATTAGGTTCAAACCCATAGGAAGAAAACACTCAAAGATGTATCGTATAGTCGCAGCATATAAGAGATCTCATCCTACTAAAAAATACTTAGAAAGTTTAGGCTGGTACAATCCTTACACTAAAGAATGCTCTATTAACAAGGAAAAGCTACAGAAATATTTAGATCTCAATATTGAAATATCCAATTCAGTTAGGAGCCTATTAATAAGACAGAAGCTCCTTACGTAGCGAATTGTTATTTACTTTGTAGACAAATTTAATAATATTTTATTATGACAGATTCTTTAGAAAATACAGTTGATACTCAAATTTTACACGATATTTTAGCAAACTTAGTTACTGAGCCAGATAATATTAAGGTTGGACGAGAATTAGATGAGCAGGGGGTGTTATTGACTGTGATTGTAGACGCTAAGGACATGGGTATTGTTATTGGTAGGAATGGTAGTATGGCTACTGCTATTAGAACCGTTATGAGAGCTGTAGGAAAGGCTAATAAAATGAATTTAAGGTTGCACTTCTTAGAACCTGACGGTAGTGTACGTTATGGAGACAAGGAAGTACATGGTAATACTACCAATAGTGCAAGTGTTAAAAGTGACTACCCACAATCGGCTACAGCTACTAGTTCTCAAACAATAGAGGAGGATTTGTCAGACTTTGTTATCAATTAGCTGATTCTTTACAACCTAGGTGCAAAATAAAGATGGTTTGTTTTGACAAAAATAAGTTATGTCGATTTAGGTATTGATATAGTAACTTAGTTCTTATAAATCAATACTAATTTTATGGAAAGATCAGATAGGCTTAAGTCAAAAATTTTTCTAGATAGCGGTAGCTCATCTGAGACCGCTGAGGCTATTAATCTTCTTGGATTCTTAGATGGGCAGACCACAAATCCAACTTTGATATCTAAAAATACAAAGGCTAAAGAAAGATTGCAATCAGGGGGTAAATTTACTGATTCTGAAATCTACGCTTTCTATAAGTCGGTTGTTACTGAAATTGCTGAACAAATACCTCAAGGCTCTGTTTCTATTGAGGTCTACGCTGATTCGGATACCAGTTCTGAACAAATGTATACTCAAGCTCTTGAGATGTATAACTGGATTCCTAATGCACATATTAAGTTTCCCACAAATAGAGCTGGTCTGGAAGCCGCTTCTAGATTTAGTCAACAAAATAGTGGCAGAGTCAATATGACTTTAGGTTTTACTCAAGACCAGGGTGCGGCAGTCTACAGTGCCACTAAAGGAGCTGGTAAGGGGCAGGTATATTATTCATCCTTTGTAGGTAGGCTATTTGATAAAGGTATAGATGGTATTGAGCAGCTTGCTAATTGTAAGAAAATGTACAGTATATCAGATAATCATGTAGAAGTCCTAGCTTGCAGCTTTCGTAACTTAGATCAATTTTTGGCTAGCTTGTATCTAGGAGTTGATATTATTACAGCTTCGTTAGATATTCTTAAGAAATGGGCTGATACTGGTTTTTATATACCTGATGAGGCTTTTAATTATGAATCTAAGGGTTTAGTAAAGCCTGAATACAAAAGATTAGATTTAGACCAGCAATGGGATACCTTCGAAATTGAAAATCAGATGACCAATGTAGGTATTGAGAAATTCGCTAAAGACTGGAATGCTTTAGTTAGCTAGAGTCTAATTTTTAGACTTACATCTCTTACATCTCTAACAATTTGCTCAGTGAGATTTTGGAGTGAAGTAAATTTCTGCACATCTCTAATTTTGTGAATTAAAGTAAGAATTACCTTTTGCTTATAAATATCTTTATTGAAGTTGAGAATATAAGATTCTATTGTTGGTTCGTTTCGATTGAATGTGGCTGCAGGACCTATATTTGTAGCTGCTTTGTAGACACTACCATGTACATCAATTTTAGAAGCATATACACCGTACTCTAAGCTATTCAAAAAATAATTTAGAGGTTTGATATTAGCAGTGGGAAAACCTATTAATCTTCCTCTTTTCTGACCATGAATAACCATACCTTCTATTGTAAAAGGCAAGTTCATATCTAGAAAAAATCTTTTTCAGTATCTTGTTTTGAGTTTTCGTCATCTAGCTTAAACTCGTTTAAGGCATCGAGTTCTGCTGGGATGCTCTCATTTGACTGCTCTGTTGAAGGCACGCTGGCTTCATTACTGGAGGCTTTGACGATATTAATGAATGCTCCCCAACTTGGGTTCTCGGTATCTTTAGGAATATATACTGCAACTTCATCTCCTGGTTTCAAACTGAGTTGTTTGATAGCGTAAGTTGCGCTTGCTTTCAGTATTTTAATTGGGTTAGAGAACTTATCTACGAGTACAACAAAATTATCCCCCTCGATGGCAAATGTACCTGTAACCCTTTCTCTATTTACTGGTTGAATTAGTTTAAAAACTTCTCTCTCGGGAGTTAAGATCCATTTCATTCGATCACCTACAACTAGTTGAGTCTTACTGGCATAATTTTGAGGAACTAGATAAGTTTTCCCGTTGTCACCTATCATACTTTCTCCTTCAAAATATCCTTCTACTACTTCGAGAGCTGTTGATTCCTCGCTGCTTCTTGTACCTGGGTACATTCTTTGAGTATCGGCAGATGGTGCTCTAACTGCTCTATCGCCACTAAGCTGTAGTAATAGGGTCTTGGCTGTTTTTAGGTTATTTTCCGCGATCTCAATTAAGTTTAACGCACTCTCAATTTTTTTAACTGACATAATTTAAATTTTTGTAATCTGTAAAAGGTGTTTATATTTGTTTATGACCTCTAGAAAAAGATTTTTTTAAAAATATGTCAACTAATTCTTTATCTGTCTAACAAACTTAATTTATATTCCACACAAACCTTTCAGGTGGTTACAAATTACTGAAGCTTGCGTAAACTGCTTGTTGTTTAAGTAGTTAGGGTTGATTTGATATAGCAAATTCAAAATTATATTTGCTGGTTGAAGCTCAGGGTGTCTAAGTGCTGTTAAGCCTGTGTTAATATAGCTTCCAAATAACGGAGATTGTACAAAATTCATGAAGTACCCTCTGCGTACGTTTACATTAGTAATTTTATCAAAGACCTTATCTAGATTTTTTAAGAAACTAATAATAATTTGATCATCGTTATCATTTAGACCGAAAGTAACGTGTCTAGAAGCAAGCATGCTTAGTTGAGCTGGATGATAAAATTCACTTAGAACAGCTAAATTCCTTATATTCTCTCCTGTAACTGCTTGTGGTGGCTGGGTTCCAAGAATTTGGGGTTGTGTAAGTATGCTTTGACTAACTACTTTAGGTGGTTTTTTGGGTAGTATTGCAGAGGTAAACTTAGTAATCAGATCTGGCTCTTTAGGTTTTTCTGACTCAAAAAACTTAGCTCTAATTAATTGCAGAGATTGCAAAATATCTGGCGGTTTTCCATGTGTTAAGCTCTGCTGAAGCTTCAGCTTGTCCAAAGCATTCATCTGCTTTATTTTCTCTGCTAAGAAACTTTTATCTCCCGGGCTCAGGAAAGGAGTTTTGGCTATTAATTCGGCTAGATGATGATCCATATTCTGACAACTATCAGACTGAATTTTTATCTATTTTATTGTTGTAGTCAACGCTTGTCAAAATAGATTTTCACTACTATAATTTACCCAATAATGTTTTCAGACAAAACTCTCATTGGTCTCGACATAGGTACTGACTCAGTCAAAATGGTCGAGATAGGTCACTCTGGTCAGGCTCCTGAGCTAGTCACTTACGGTATGGCTAAGCATAGTCTGCTGCTTGAGGGTTACTGGGATAGCACAAAGTTAAGACAACTCTCAACGATTATTGAAGATATTATGAGTTTTGGGAATTTTGCTGGAGTAAAGACAGTGATTAGTGTGCAGAGCAAAGATGTCTATGTAACCACTATGGATTTTGAAGCTAGCTGGAACAAAAAATTAATTCAAGAAGAGATTGATAAACAAGCTGCCTATTTTTTGCCATATCCTCCTGACGAGATGAGACTTTCCTGGAGTATAATTGAGAATGATCCTAGAATCAAAGCCTATACAGGCAAACAAAGAGTAATAATTAATGCTTTACCAGAATTTGTAATTGAAAATAGTAAAAACTTGCTTGAGCACGTTAATTTGGACGGTGTAGCTTTAGAAAATCAGACTTTGTCACAAATTAGATCTACTCTAAACCCTGATAATGGTAATACGCTCCTGGTAGATATTGGCGCTAAGCAAACTACTTTTAGTATCATAGTAGATGGTTTTTTGAGAGCCAGTTCTCACATTCCGGTTGGTGGTGCTAAGACTTCGCTGGAACTTAGCAAGTCTCTAGGTATAGATATTACCATCGCTGAGAATTTTAAGCGTGATCTAAATTTAGTTAATCTATTTAGCATACCTAAGGAGCTTATAGACACATACACAGTCATTAAATCTGAATTACAGACTTTTTATGAGTTAAATAAAAAAGTTGCTCAAGATCCGCAAAAAGTAGTAGTTACTGGAGGAGGCATACTCATTGCTGGTTTTCTAGAGTTTTTGAAAGATTTTCCTGTTCCGGTTTATTTGGGTAATTGTTTAAGAAATATTAAAGTCAATCCAGATATTTTACCCTATATATTACCTCAGAGTAGTTCGCTATCAACTGCACTTGGTTTGGGTTTGAAGAATGATATATAGCTTTAATATACAAGAGACTGGCTCAACTTTGTGCTGGCTTACTAGATAAATATTTGGTTCCATGCAGAGCTTGATTAAACTAATAATTTAAACTATACTAAACGTGTTAAGTCACATGTATGTTTCAAGATTTAATTTCTAACATAAACCTAAATATATTTGAAATTGCTAAGATTGAGTTTAAATCCGACATTTTTTTTGGTCTAATTTTACTCTTGCCTACCGCCTTAATTTCTGTTATGGTGTACTTTGTGTCACGAAAGCGAAAAATAGAAATGAAGAACCGCTGATTGCTGTATGCTTAGACTTTTGAAGTCGCAAAATAAAACTTTTATTAAATTTACAATTTTCTTAGTTACTGTTTTTGGGTTAGTATTCAATGCACCATCAATACATGCTCAATTTAATACGGACTATGATACTACTAAATCTGAAATAGACGCTAGTATAAGTAGAATAGATCAGAGTATTGCCAAAATTAATGTAGACCTAGAAAACTCTAGCACTTTGAAGAATACGCTAGAAGAACAAAAAATAGCTATTGAAGCAGAAATTCAAGATACAGAGGATATTATTGTAGACTCCAAGCTTCTAATTAATCAGATTCAGTCTCAAATTGATATCAACCAAGAAGAGTATGACGAACTTGTTGTGCAGATGAAAACTATCTTCTTTGATCTCGAAAGAGAAGCTAGAGTACCACTTTTCTTGAGGGTTTTATCTAGTGAAAATCTAGTTGATGCTTTATCTAAATCTTACTCATATACCAATTTACAGTCTAAAGCCAATAGTCTGAGGGTTGAGCTAGAAACTACTAAAAAAGAGCTGGAAAATAACAAGTCTAAGCAAGAAGAGAGGCAGGAGCAGCTTGAACAAGCCTCGTTTTTATTAAAAAGTAAAAAAAGTGGATTAGATGATCTGTTGAATACTTATCGTAATCGAGAAGATGAGTATAAAGCTCTAGTTGCTAGCCTTAGAGAGCAGCGAAGGGTTCAAGAAGCGCAAGCCAATACTTTTGGAGACGGAATCTCAAATCCTGCTGCAAGTGGGGAAAGAGTAGCTGCTGGAGCTAGTTGTTATTTCGAAGATCCTACCCCTCTTGATATACCCAAGGACTATTTAGGTAGTCCAGCTACTGGAGCAATTAGTAGGGTATTTGCTGGTTGTACACACGACGCTGCTGATATCGCTAACAGTATTGGAACACCATTAAGAGCTATTGCAAATGGCACAATTCATAAGAAAGGTTTTGCCGCTGGTGGTTATGGTAATTATGTATTTGTAAAGCATACTTTACCTTCAGGGCAAAGAATATACGCTTTGTATGGTCACATGAATTCACAATCATTTTTAAATACGGGTGATGTCGTGAGCAAAGGAGCTACCATAGGCTATATGGGTAACACTGGTTATAGTACCGGACCTCATGTCCATTTTGCTATATTTTCTCAGACCTTTGAGCAGAATGGTGGTAACGAAGGTTGTAGAAACGGTGGTAGAACTAGAACACTATGTTATGATCCTAGCAAGTATATCACTCTAGGTAGGTAATAAGGTAGTCTAGCATATTAAAAGTATCGTTTGATACTGTTAGGTCAAAATATATAGTTTGACATTAGTTACTTTTAACTACATAATATAGATTATTATTTGATATGTAAATTAAGGTCTAAAGCAATTATTTTCTTAGGAAGCAAGGGAAGTATTCTAGACTATTTAAATTATTGTTGATAATTATTACGTGTAAATTATAAAGTATCTATGGAAGTTTTTAATAACAGTGAAATTGCAAAAGAATATAACGTCTCTCTTACTTCTGTTAGAAGATGGATTAACTCAGCTCTTGAAGGTAAAAATAATCTAAAAATAGGAGTAGTTAACGAAAAGCATAAAATATTAAAAACTAGTCAAAACAAAGAGATTTTAGCTAATTTGTCAGAATACGGGCGAATATACATACCCGATTCGGTACCTTCTAGAGTTCAGGTGAATGACGAATTTTACAAGATTTTTAGCGAGTCACAGCAAAGAGAAATTTTAAGCAATCTTTCTGAAAGGAAACAAATTCCTCTCAAGTTTACATACATTAATGGAGGTGCTAAAATATGGTCTGAAATTAACTAAATGAGAAACCAGAATGATGAAAAAAGTGTTTTTATGGCTACTCCTGAGCTATTAAAAATGGTAAAGCACTTCATCAAACAGTTCGGTAGTAACAAAAAATTCAACCTAATTGATTTGGGACCTGGCAATTCTTACCATACCAAAATTTTAATTGACCATTTTGTTGGTCAAGATTGTATGGGCAAATGCGTAAGTGTAGACATTTCCAAAGAAATGCTTAGCATAGCTCAAGAAAGTATCAAAAAAGACTTCCCAACAGTAGAGCAAGCAAGCTTTATTCTGGATTATGAAGTAGATGATTTAGGAAAAATTGCCAGAGAGGTTAAGACACCCGATTCAGTTAATGTAATATTGTTAATCGGCAGTACTTTTGGTAATTTGAGCGATGAAACAATTTTATTAAAGAATGTAGCAAACTCTCTAGAAAACAACGACCTGTTCTTATTTACTAATAGATTAGATAGACACGATAATTTGAAATGGAATCACTTAAAATCTAATAATAAAAGATATTTATTTATTCCTGAATTATTAGGTATCGATACTAGCAAATCCCAATATTCACTACACTTTGATATTGAAGATGGGTTTAGAAAAGCTTCAATAGCTCTAGAAAAGAGCTATCAAATAAGTTCGAATTATACAGATATTTTTTTA
>JBCDGH010000025.1:0-18457 GCA_038751365.1 Patescibacteria group bacterium
AAGGTAAAGTTATTTTACTCTATGGTGCTAGGCAGGTTGGTAAAACTACTCTGTGTCAAGAACTTTTAAAAAAGCATAAAGGAATCTATTTGCACTGTGAAATAAATCAGGTAAATTCAATCTTGCAATCCAAAGAAGTCACTAACATACTCAATCTTTTCGAAAATCAAAAACTAGTCATTTTAGACGAGGCTCAAGTAATCCCAAACATTGGTTATATTCTAAAGTTAATTCACGATCTACATCCTGATATTCAAATAATAGCTACTGGTAGCTCGAGCTTTGATTTGGCGAACAAGGCTGGTGAGCCGTTAGTAGGTCGCTCAACTACTTTTACTCTGTTTCCTTTAGCAATAAAGGAGGTTATTAATTCGGTAGGATATCTTAAATTTTTAGAAAATATAGACATGTACCTGACTTTTGGGTTAATGCCGGGGGTTGTAGACTCTGCGAATAAAGCTCAATCTCTAGACAACCTCACCAGCGGTTACTTATATAAAGATATACTGAGTCATGAACAACTTAAAAATCCGCACTTATTAAATCAAATTTTGAAGGCTTTAGCATTTCAAGTCGGTAATTTAGTATCTTTGCGAGAAATAGCAAGTTTATTAGGAACAACTCATAATACTGTTCTCAAGTATATTGAGCTTTTAGAAAAGACTTTTGTAATCTATCGTCTATTTTCATATAAGAAAAACCTCCGAAACGAGTTAAATTCTGCTTTTAAGGTGTATTTTTGGGATACAGGTTTTCGTAATTGGCTGATTGGTAATACGACTTTACCTGGTTTAAGAAGTGATAAAGGTGCTTTATGGGAGAATTTTTGTGTTAATGAGCGAATTAAATATTCTAGTTATAATAACGAGTACCAACAATTTTATTTTTGGAGGTCTTACTCAGGGGCAGAAATTGACTTAGTAGAAACAAAAGACGATTTGGTTAATGTCTTTGAAATAAAATACAGTCCAAAAAAATCTAATAAAAAATTTCCTAAATCATTTATAGAAACATATTTACCGCAGCAAAAAAAGATTATCACCAAAGCTAATATACAGGAGATTATCGAAAAATAACTTCTTAATTAGTAAAAAAGTATACCAAATACGAAAGCGATCGATATGCTAAAAATAAATGGAAAAATCAAAATCTAAAGCTATTCAAGTCTCTTACATGAATAACTAAACATAAAAAAACACCCTCTACATTCCTAGAGGGTGTCTGACTGTTTACATTTGTGAATTCAAATATTCTAAAATTTTATCTAAGACGTAAATATTGTTTGCATCTTGATTTTTCCAAAAACGGACATCTTTTTTGCTTAAGTTAATGCTAGCACCAAAAGTTTGTTTTTTTCTGGTGTTAAATTTTAGAATCTCCACTACTTTGTCATTAAACGAAACTATAAATGAACCTGTGTCTACATATATTAATAGACTGGTAGTCTTTTGTTCAAACTTGGATACTAAATCCCACTCAATTACAACGTTGTTATATGATACAAAGGCTGTGCCACTCACTAGTTGTTGTGAATTTTCATGTAGTTGTTGTACATTATTTACGTATTTAATGTATTTATTTTTACTACTATATTTTTCAGATATAACTCCAATTAGTTTTATTTCTTTATACAATTGCTTGCAATAATCATTATGAATAGACAGTTTTTCAAACTGTCTACCATTTTGGAATGAGCAAAATATCTTATCAGTTTGTGCACTGACAATGATTGGAGTTAATGTTGCGACTAAGAAAGTTAGCGAAATAAATAGAGATTTCATTTTTAAAACAGAAGTGGTTGTAAACAAATTGCCACTACCGCAAAATAGTCACAGTATTATATAGATATGTCAAATAATTTCTTTTGAGATATTTATTATTTATTTTGCAAAAACAGTTTGTGTGTAGATTTTTGTGTATGGCGGAGGATATGAGATTCGAACTCATGAGGGATTGCTCCCAACACACTTTCCAGGCGTGCGCCATAGACCGCTAGGCGAATCCTCCATAACAATCATTTTATAATCAAAATAAATGCACTAAATAAACTGTCAGTCAAGTATTGGGGTATAAACTAACGCACAAAATATTTGCATTTACTCATTTTATTGAGTATACTTGATGAAATCTTTTTTGATGCACCGAATAAAAATAAAAATAATAAAGAAATTTCGTGTTTTTTTGAGTACTCTTTTGGGTCTTCTCTTGGTTATAGTAGGTACTGTTGCTTTGTTAAAATTAAATAACACAAGTTTGGTCTCTAGGGCAGATAACAGTGTTGTCTACAGTTCTGGTCAGGTAAGTATTGAAAAAAAGTACTATAACGGTGTCGAAGAGGTAGACTCTCTATCAATAAACACGGGATCTTTAGTAACTGTAAGGTTAAAATATAATAATACCGGAGCTTCGAGTGCTGAAGGTGTTAGTATTTCGGATTCTTTGCCTGTAGGTTTTAGTTTAGTTTCAGGTAGTATAACCAACTGCTTTACAGATTTAGATTGTGTGAGTTTGGATGATAATCTTTTTGATGGAGGTAGTTTGGCAGTTGCTCCACTTGCAGGTTATTACAGCTATGCTAAGGATAATACTTTAGCTTCAAGTAATTTAGAATTCGGACAAAAAAAATATTTTAAAATTGTTAGATGTCAAGACTCCAATGGTCTGGGTGATTGGTATATCCCATATGCTAGTGATGGTGCTGGAGGTACTCTAGGGCTTAGTAATTCGCCTTTAGCAGTTACTATAGCTCAAATGCAGGCTGTGGACACTAATTATTGCAGCGAATCAGGCTCTACCTTTTTGTCGGAAGTTTTTCTAGCTAGAGGTAATCAGTATATGCACCAAGTGAGATGTAGTTCTGGATCACCAACTGCTTATTTCGGTGACTGGAAAATCCCAACCAATCAGAATCCTCAAGCAATATCTCTAGGGTTAAACAACTACTCAGCAGTGTTAAATCAATCAGATATACAATACGAAACACCTAACTATTGTACCACTTCTGGTGATACTTTTGAAAGTATGGTAATTAATACCTCTAATAGAAGATATGTTCACCAAGTAAGATGTCAAGACCTGATTTATTTTGGTGATATGTATATACCTAGTAATCCTGATGGCTCAGGCGGTACTTTGGGAGTTAGTAATGACCCAACCAACTTAACTTTAGCACAAATGCAGGTTTCAGAACCTCAATTTTGCAATGATTCTAGTCAGACTTTTGAAAGTAATGTTCAAGATAGATTAGATACCAATAATGGGTATGGCTATATTCAATATCAGATGACTTCACCCACTACTGGAGGTTTATTTGGTACTGATGTGAGTATGTCTGGAAGTTTTGATGCGGATCCAATCTCTGATCCTGCTCCTTTTAGTCTGTCTGTAGGTACAGATTTGGTTTGTCCTTATATGTTTCCTGCTAGTGGTATAAGAAATATCACTCTGGGTGATGCTGAATTGCGAACTGATCAAGATTTTACTTGTAATTACATAGCAAAAATCTGCGTAGAAGTTTTTCAAGATGATAATGCTAACGGTATTCAAGACGGCGGAGAATCAAGGTTGGCTGGAGTTGACATTAAATTATTAACTCAAGATGGGCAGTCTGAAATTTATACCCTAGCTACCGATGCGAATGGTGAACAGTGTTTTGAGCCACTACTTAATAGCACCATTTATAAAGTCCAAGTAGTAAATCCTCCAAGCCCTTATAGTACTACAGGTGGGGACGAACAAGATGTTGGGGTGACTTACCAAACTGGTAGTCAGCAAGTAAAGTTTGGGTATAGTCTGGGAAGTCTGTCTTTGACCGCGGAAGAAACAGTATCCCTTGGTAGCATAGAAATTTCTCCAAACCCTCAAACTGTCTGTACGGTTATTAATGATATTCAAGTTGTTGACACCAGAATCGGCAAACCTGGCTGGACAGTTACAGCGACCATTGATAATTTTCAGGATATCAATGACTCAGCCAAGATAATATCCGTTGCTAATGCTGTAGAATTAGCTCCACAGACTGTTACTGTAGTATCTGGGGATAGTATAGGTATTTCTCCCGGTCAAACAAAAACAGTAACAAGTACTGTAGATCCAGTATCCGTGATGTCTTCTGCGTCAGGTAATGGTCAAGGCACCTTTAATACCAAAATGAATCTATGCCTAGTTGTACCTGCTTTTACAACTCAGGGACAGTATTACACCACCGTTAACTTTGTAGTTTGATGCTTTATGATTTATAGACAATATACCACTAAACTATATCTGAAAATACTTAACTTAGTTATGGTTATGGCTTTTCTCACGAGCAGTTTTTATGTTAGTGGTGAAGTTTTTTTGTATAAAGATACTAGCTCTAACACAAGTCAAAATTTTATCTTTAAAGTCACTCCGGGAGGAGTGCTAAATGACAAATTCGAGATTGTAAATAGTAGCGATTCCAACCTAAATCTAAACTTACAAGCTCTAAATCCTATTGTGACTGAAGCCGGTACTATTACCCCAGATTTAGATAACCGAGGTTCTCTAATAGAGATTAGTCTCGACTCAAAAAACGTATCAATCAAGCCTAGGCAAAAGACTTCCATAGGTTTTACAGCTAAAGTTCCTGAGAATCTGGAAAGTGGAGAGTATTTGACTTATATTTACGCTAAACCACAAGAGAATACTAAGACTAGAGCTCAAATAGGTAGTAATATTAGTAAAACTCTCAAGCTATTTTTTCAAGTAGATGAGGATTTTGAGTTGGATAGTTCGATTATTAATTTAAATATTCTTGACCCTAAAGATACTACCTTTCAAGAAGATATGAATAAGTTGAGCTACGCAGGGAAGCAAAACCTTATAGTGGCTATTCAGGCAGAAAATTTGGGGAATGTCTTTGCGAGATTAGAGGGTGATTACAGATTAATACAAGGAAATAATGAAGTAGCTAATGAAAAAGTGAGTTTTGATTTGATTCCTCGTTCTGGTGCTAGGACTTTTTATATCAGTACCAACTTGCCTTACGTAGTAGGGGAAAATAGGGTACAGTTGAATTATACAATAGTACCTCAAAATATAGAAGTAAAAGAAGTTAAAAGCTTAAATATAAGTGGTGAGCTTAGTGATTCTGTTAGGTTAAACCAAAATGACTTACTTAGCTTTCCTGAGCGTGACCAATTAGCTGTGCAGACTGAACAGCAGAGAATCGAGCAATTAAGTTTAAATATTGATCGACAAGAGCAAACTAGATTAGTAGAAGTTGAGGATAGTAACAATTACTGGTATTATGTTCTGTTAGTCATTGTAATTTTAGCTATTACTACAGGAAGTATATTTTTAGTACTTCATAAATATTGGTTCAGCCAAAAGTCAAAGAAAAAGATTAAGTGAAAATAATTGTTCGATTCTAATAATTTTTAGCTAAACAAAAACCACCCTCGACATTACTGGAAGGTGGCGTGCAGCTACAAATTTTAAACTTTTGTACAATCTATCTAAAGTCTATCTTAAATTGTGAAAGACTAATCGGTAGATCGTCGTTTTGTGGTCCAATGATCCTCAAATATTGATCTAATTTGACTTCTTTTTCTTAAATTACAAAAGTAACATCTATAAAAAGCGAAGATAGTTTAAATCTCCTAAACCTACTATCAGCTATATAAACATCTTCACAGATGCTGAAGGCAAATAAAACGTTATTTTCAGTGTCTGGGTGACTAACATATCTTATATTGTTAAAACTGAGCCCAATACATCCTTGGCTAGGGAAATGGAATTCATTTTTATCAATGGTTGTGTGCGTAAAGCCATCAAAATGAATATCAAATTTTCTGTCTTCAAAATACGTTTCTTCTAAACCCAGTTTACCTAAGTAGGCTTTTTGGTAGTCAGTCAGCTCATCCTCTTCTAAACCATTTTCCTTATTCTTATTTAAGAAATCATCCCAATAATACAAAATAGTTGAATATGAAGCCATGTTTGCCTCCTTTTAAAATAGCTTAGCTGAACAACTCAAGTAGTAGCATAAAAATTGACTTAAATCAAGCTTTACAATTCTTTAGTATTCTTGAATCAAATCTTTGATAAATTGTTGAGTACCTTGTAGGTCTTTAGAATATTGCTCGGCAATATCAAATTCAAAGTTTTGGATTTTTCGGTATACTACTTGAATTAATTTATTTAACTTCTCAGCTTCATCAAAGCTTAAATCTGAATCTAAATTAACTATTTGTTGATCGTTATTAGGAATTTCTAAGAACTCTAGGCTCCCGCTAGTGACTTTGTACCTAGAGCTAAAGTCACGTGAATTTTCTACAAGTAGTTTATAAAACAGTAATTGTCTGCGATATCTATCTATCTTTATTTGATCATGAATAGCTGAGGCTTTCCAGGACTTAAAGGCTTTGCCTGTCTTGAGATCAATAACTAGGAGATGATTCCCAGGTTGGATGCACATTTTGTCTATTTTACCGGTAATTTTAGCTCTGCCAAGAGTTACTCCTTGATTACTAAAATCTTGCTCAATCCTATCACTGAGTACAAATGATTGATTTTTTAGATTATAATATTTCTGCAGGTAATAACTACCCTTATCCAAACAATCTAGATAGTCAGCAGTACTTAGCCTTTCGTTATTTAAAGATTCTTTATAAGACAGTAGTAGAAAATCTAAATTTGGTTTTGATTTAGTTTGCTTAAATTCAATGTAATACTTAGCTAGAGCTGAGTGCATAGCAGAACCGTAGCTACCTGAGACTATTTTACTTTTCGGAAATTTTAATAGATTTTGTTCTAAAAATAGTTTAGGACCACCTTTACTTAAGTCTAAAAAATTATTCAAATGAGTAACACTTAGCTTATAGTTATCTAAAATTGGAGCTAAAAAAGCTTTCTCATCTAGGCTTAGATCACGATTTTGGACTGTGGATTTTAACCAAATTTGTAGAGAGGTATAATCATTGCCTAACTGTTTATAACAGTCAGTATCAGTTTGAAGTTCAATTCCTTCCAAAAAATTCAGATTTTCAACACTTTTACCATCTTGAGATTGAGTATGTGAACATAAGCATAGGTATTGCTTAGCTCTGGTTATAGATACAAATAATAATCTTAATGTGTCATTAGAGTTTTCACTTTCTGGAAGCAAGGCTAAGTTGCTTGGCAGTCCAACTTTATTAGTTTGTTTGCGACCATTCCATTCTTTCTCAGTGCAATTCACAACAAATACATATTCGAATTCTAAACCTTTAGCTTTATGAGTAGTTAGCAAGCTTACAGTGTCTTGATTCTGGTTAAAGCTACTTTTGTCTGATAAATTAAATTTATTAGCCTCCATGAGATGAACAAACTCTAAAATATCTTGAACTAACAAAACCTGCTTTTTTTTGTAATCTCTAATAGCTGTGAAAAATACTCTTAGTCCGGATAAAAAAGTAAAATAGTCAGATTGCGAGAGAGCAAAGTTACTATCAAAATAGTACCACTTATAGGGTGAAATATATTTAGTTAGAAAACGCTTTTCATCTTTTGAATCTAATTCTGCTATATTCAATAGTCCTTTTTCAGGGTCATAGTTTGATTTATTTACCTCTGGGTCAGTATTCTCTTCTGATTCTTGCTGAGGTAAGAATTGCTCTCTAGATACTCCTAAGATTTCATCTAGAATTTGCTCAGCGTTACTGCTGACTGCTTGCTTGGCTAGCTCTCTAAGAAAATCAGCTAAATTAACTATATTTTGATTAGAATGATTTTCCATAATTTGGAGCCAGTTCTGTCTTGATTGACTAGCCTTTAGAGAAATATTATAGATGTCTAGATTAGATATTCTCCAGAAAGGGTAGCTGAGTATTTCAGGGAGTAATTCTTGAGATTCATCAGAACCAACTTTATTTAAACTATCAATAAATTTCAGTATTTGCAGGATTTGCCTAATAAAGGGCTTGTCTAGAATATTTTCATCTCTTTCATAGTTTATAGGAATATCTGCTCTATGAAGTATTGGGACTATTTGTTGTAGAGTTTTATGCTTTCTAGCAATGATGGCTATATTTTGAGGTAGTACACCGTTATTGATCAAAGACCGAATCTTTTTACTAATCCAGGCTATTTCCTCTAAGAAACTTGGGAAGATGTTTTGGTACACTCCTTTTGAGTTCATGTAACCCAATATCAACCATGTAAGTTTTTAGGTCAATATTTCATTGATTCCTAAATTTAAAAGCTAACAATCTCTCTATAATCTTCGCATACTCCTGAGTCTGTTAAATCAGCAGCAAAATATTCGCCAAAATATCTTTTTAGCAGGCTTTCATATGCGCCGTAAACCATATCGTTAAATCCAGGTATGTCACTTCCAGACTCCTCATAATATTTATTACAGCAGTTAGTAATAGTTTCTAAAAGTTTTTTAGCTTGATCTATTTTTTTCAGATTTATTTCAGATTGATCAGGTTGTGTTGGTGGTTCTAAATTTATTTTTAACTGGCTATAATTGATGATATTTTGAAATATTCGGCTTTGTCGTAGTTCTAAAATTATCAGGTCGTTGATTTGGTTGGCAGTCTCTTCTTTCTCTCTATACCATAAGACAGCTGAAAGTACTTTGTAGTTAGTCATCTCAGTATTAATCTCGTTTTGTTCTAAGAGAATTTTTACAATCTGTTCCAATTGCTTTTTATTCTCAAAAATACTTAGAGACTTAGAATTATTTTGTAAAAGATTGTCAGTAATTTCTGAGACTAACTTTGTTGTTTGTTCATCGTGAGTAAAGCTTTCATTATTCATAAATCTAGATTAAAATTTGCGGTAAAAAAAACGATCACTTAACCATACTTACAAGCTGTTTATCAATTCCGTCTATTTTAGCTAGTCGCTCGTCACTTAGCTCGATAACTCCCATTGCTATGTCAAGTATATTTTGGGTGGATCTATAGTTTTTGGTTAAAGTTACTTGCTTTGCCTGTGGAAATTTTTGTTTAAACTGAATAATATTCTGGACACTAGCCCCTTGAAATTTGAAAATAGCTTGATCATCATCGCCTACTACCATAATATTTGGGTTTCCAGAAGCTGATTCTGCATCTATTAAATTATCTAATAATTCGATTTGCACTCCATTGGTATCTTGGAATTCGTCTACAAGTATATATTGATATTTTTCCTGTAGATTAAATTTTAGATTTTGGGTGTTAGGTTTTTTCAGGACTTTAACTACTTCTAGAAGCATATCTTCAAAGTCATACAGTTTTTGCTGGTGTAAACTGTCCTGATACTGCTGGTATATTTCTAATAAAGCGTATTGTTTAGGTAAGTTTTTTGAATCTTTATGGACTAATCGTTTAGAATTATCGTAAGTCATAAACTTCTTTTTCCACTCGCTTATCGGTCTAGTTTTTTGGCGATTAAGTTCTGTATTTTGAGTGTTTATTAATACTTGCTCTAGCTGTCTTAGGGTGGTTGCTTGTAATGAGGGGAAAGTATTGGTAGATAAATCTGAATCAGACTTGAATGTTTGAAGATTATGAATTAGTTCTGGTAGTTTCTGGATATGATTTTGAGTTAATCTAGCATCAAAAAAGTCTTGTAGTAGAGGGTTTAAAAAATTAATAAAACCAGCATTTAAATCTAATAAATTCAGAAAATCTACAGGTGAGAGGCCGCCACTTTTTAAGGCTTTAATTGAAGCTTGAACATCCTTTAAGTATGAATATTCCTCAGTGATTGGATTATAGCTATTCAAAGGATTAGCCCAACTTAAACTTTGGAATATAGATCTTAAAATTTTGAACTGAGCCAGCTCATCAGAAGGGTTGTAACCTGAACCAAAGAAAAAGTATTCTGGATTTTGGTTGATGATTTCGCTACCCAAGCTATGAAAAGTATGAATAGCTACTTTATGAGCTTCACGTCCAATTATACTAGCCAGTCTCTCTCGCATGTTGTTGGCTGCTGATTCTGTAAAGGTTAGACAAAGAATTGAATTGGCTAAAGCGTCTGTCTGTTTTAAAATATTAGCCACTCTTAAACTTAATAATTGGGTTTTGCCACTGCCGGGACCTGCAATTACTATGACCGCTCCATCGATACTATCGACTGCTATTTTTTGCTCAGGATTAAGTTTGGTGTATGCTGTCTCAAAGTCTAAATCAGAACTCATACTAACAAGTTAAAAAAACTTAGAGTTTTAAACAAGCTAGCAAAAAATTAATGATCGTTACCGAGATAGTAGATTAGCATTTGTAGCTTACCAGCGCCATCAGGAATTAAACCAAATCTGATTCTCTGTCCTCTGTTGATTCTTCCCCTATAAATATTTTGGTGTTCTAAGCTGTTAGGTAAGGCGAAGTTGTAGTAAGTTGAATTTTCAGGAGCTAGGTTTTTTAGTCTTAAGCCAATAGGAAGAATGCAGCTCATACTATTTTCTTGATTTGCCTGTATCAAAAATTTTTCAAAGTTATCTTCATTAGATATGAGGTATTGATTAACTATGACATTGATTTTTTTGCAGGTCATTTTTGATAAATTAGGATCAGTGTCTGATTCTGGAGATAATTCAAATTTTATACTCAAATTTTTTTGCCTCTGATCGAGCAGATTGTTGATTGAGTTTGCAAAGGTATCATAATCTTGATGTTCGTTAGGGATTTGGTTTGATTTAGCCTCTAGGTCTAGAATTTGATTTTCTACTTTTACTTTTTGTAGAGTGTTGATTAGAATGCTCTTAATTTTGGTTATCTGAGTAGTGTCAAATTCTTGATCATTAAAAGAAAAAGATCGACAGTTAGTCTGATATAGTTCGTCTAGATCATATAAGCCCGGAAATCCGTAGTCTTTCACACAAATCTCACTAAACCTGGCTAAAATTGTATGGGCGTTAGTAATCTCCCAAATGTTTAATGATTGAGGAGATTCGTACTTTTGAGAGTTACCACTTACCAAACATTCGATTCTTGTTATTAGAGAATCTATGATCAATTCATTTGCTGAGTCAGTAGATAGGAGTTCTTCTTCACTTACTGCATCCAGAAGAACATCCTCAAAAATATCAGCCAACTTTTCTTCAGAAATTACTTCTTCCTGTTCGTCGGTATAGTCGATACTTACCTCTTGCCTCACTTCTGTTTGGGTATCTGATATAGTTTTGTTTTCTATTCTATCTGGATTATAAAAAATTACATCTCCAAAATCGACGGTGCTTAATTCTGCTTGGTTATCTAAACTTTTTAAATCTCTGATGTCAGTTAAGTTTTGTTTAACTTGAGGTGACCAGTAGTTGAGCCAATTGTCGTTATCTGAGCTGGGTAACATCTTTACCAAGGCTTGTACATACTTCAAGGATAAGTTCTTACCAGTTGTCGTCTGTGGCATCCAGTTTTGTAATTTATTGTTATATTCTGGACCAAAATACTCGATTATTTTTTGCTGACTGTCTTGCGGATTTAAGTCCAATAAATACTCTAAAGCGGATTCAATCTTAAATTCAGGTTGTTGCTTAGTGATAAGTTGGAACTTATAAGAGAATAAATAAGTACAAAAGTTAATAAAACGTTCTTCGATGTCATTTGAGGGTGTGAATATATTTGTTTGGTCAGTAGCTTTATTTAAGTAGTTAATAGCAAAATCTTTTCTTCTTTTTGAGCTTGGTTGAATAAATGCAGAGGTTGTTCTAGAAAGTTCAGACACTCTTTTTTGGATTAAGTTTAACTCATCATAAATTATACTAGATTGGGCGCTCTTTACTATAAGATTTTTAAAATCTTTACCCAGTCGCTCTGAGTCCGCAAAATTGGCTAGTTTTTCCATATCTGAGTTTTGAACACATAGGATTTGAAATAACTCTTTAAAAGTATAGACCTGCGTATCTGATGTTTGGTTGCTCACAATATCAGGCATTTGCTTTAGTATCGGGGTTTGATTAGAGAAAGTAAATATTTGTCTAAGGATTCTAAGCGTAGTAATTTTGTCACTACCTTGTAAATTATTCAGTAAGTTTTGGTAAGCACTTTTTGTGATATCGTTTAGTTCTCCTAAAGTGGATGTAACTACATATCTAGTGTTGGTTAAGTTCTCCAAATCTAGAGTATTGGCTATTTCAGCTCTCATTTTTCTACCCATCTGACAATCAATTGTGTTGTAGTCTTGCTCAGTACTTTGCTGGTTCAATTCGTTTATGAGTTTAGCGACTTCATCAAAACTATCTTGAAAAGTTGCATTTAGTTTATTGTTATCAAGTTTACTAATAATATCTACAGATCTGCGGGGAAGACTGTCTTCGTTGATTTGGTGGGTTAGGTAGTGGAAAACATCTTCTAAATCTAGAGTCATTAACAGAAATAAAATTTGACCAATTTTTAAAAGATCAACCATGTCGTTATTGGTTTCCACTAGATCTTTGAGATTATTCAGATTATAGCTAGGGCTAGGAGTGTTTAAAAAGCTAGCTACAGCCTTAGCAATTGATTTATGTTTAGGACTGGTTAGTTGGTCCAGTAAAGCTGGGTTAAGTAGGTATTTTTCAACAAACAAATCGCTATACTCGTTTTGCTCTTTGCTAGTGTCTTTAGCTAGCTTAAACCTTAATAATTGGACTGCGTCCGGAGGTAAAATTAAGCTAAGTTGCCTTAGTAATAGCACGAATTTTTGTTTAATAACTATAAGATAGGCAAACTTTTCAATCTCTCTACCAGAAAATCTATCACGGTTTGAAATATTGTCGATAAGAGTTTTTGGTTCTATTCCAGCCAATACGTTTTGTATAAGCTCGTCAGTAATATACTTATCTTTAAATAAACTGGAGATATGCTTTAAGTATTTTTCTAAATTTTCATTCTGATCATAACTATCGTATTTCAATTGCAAGTCCTGTTGTTTAAGATCTTTGAGCATTTTGGATAGAGTTTCGGTTGCTTTTAGTAGTTTATCACCCTCAAGTATGTCTCCCTCGACTCCAAAGTAAGCATTGCAAACTATTTGGTTAGTTAGCTCTGAACCTGTAATTTTACCTTTCATTAAATCTATTTGCAGTAGCTCGTTAATAATTGACATTTGATTACCTTTACATACTACTTGGACCAAACACAAAGCTACTAATTTGATTTGATGAGTGTTAGGTTTAAAACCTTTCTGCCAGTTGCACGAAAGAATTTGCTTGATTTCACTACTACTAAATTTAGGAGTTATCTTTTTATTCATCTGAATTATCACACTTTTGTAATCTTTTACTAAAGGGACTAATAATTGAGACTGACTTGGATTTTTGAGCACCGTAATTACCTTCTTGAAGGTTTTAATTAAATCTTCATAACTATGTTCCAGAAGTTTTGCATTTTGTTTATCTGGAAAGGCGTAAAAATTAGGATCAGGATTAACTATGTAGAAAGGATTGTTTCTAGATGCAAAGATATCAATTTCAGCTTGATTTAGAAAGCCTGAAAAATCTTCTCTAGGATTCTTTAGAATAACTCTAAGTTGCCCTATAGATTCCTTATCGGCTGTATCGAGTTGTAGGATAGGATGTTCTACATTATACTTTTGGGCAATTTCCTTAGCGTAAGAGATTATTTCTTCTCCTTTTGCCAGCTGGTTTGGGTTTTCCTCCAGGGGTTTTAAATAGTTTAAACAGTAGTCATATAGCTTATGTCTGGATTCTTGAAAATCGTTTACTCGATTAAGTCTAGCCCAGAAATGAGTTACCTGAGCCTCAGGGCTTAATTCCTGAGTTTGATTATCGGTTTCGGGTTTATTAGTATATGTAGGTTCTTGAGTTTGAATTGCTACATCAGTACCTAGCGTGATGCCTTCTTCTTGATCATTTACTAAATCACTACTTAGCTCAATTTTTTTAGTCCATAGTCGCTGGGGAGCTGATTTGATATTAGATTCTGGCTTGTTATACGGGATTTTATAATTAATAGTTTTTATCTTATTCTCGTCATTAGATTCGCTTACCTCTTTTACTAAAGATTCTATGTAGCTATTCAGAGTTTTAGCTTTTTCAGCTTTTGAGAGTTCGTGCCAATTAGGGTCTAATATTAGTGGGTTTGAGTAATCAAAATTAGCAAAAGGTAAGTTAGTGCTTAAACTTCCGTAATTATAATCAGAATTATCGTTTATTTGTTTGTCTCTAGTTGCTTGAGAATGGGGTTGTTTTGCAGGCTTGTCTTTATCAATACTTTCTGGAGTTATTTTAATAGGAGAGAATACTAAGTGCCCATTTCGGAGTGTAGAGTGTGGTCTGCAACTTACAATATTACGCTTAACATTCTCCTCATCTATAGTGAAGGTGCGTCTTGAGCTAGGCTTATTAAAATGACTACTTAAATCTACCTGTTTATCGATCGTAAGTACTTTAGCTTGATTTGCTTCGTCTTGGACACCTAAATTAACTTTGCCTGTAGTCAGGATCTTAAAAATAGCTGCAATTTTGAGTAAATCCTGATGATATAATTGACCTAAAATCTGATCCCAAAATTCTAAATCATTAGCATATTGTCTTTGAATTGTAGAGTCATAAATAAATTTTGGATTTTTTTGCCTAATAAATTCACTATATTTGAGTTTAAACACAATATTAAACTTACTAATTAGGCTTTGTTCTATCTTTTCTTTAATACTAGATAGTTCTTGCTGTATTCCAGATATTGAGTTCTGATCATTACCAGTATTTTGTTCAGTAATTCTTAAGTCGGCTTGCAGTTGAGTATAATTATCTACATACTCCAAAATATTTTTATTTTTAGGGTTGCTTTGATCCAGATATGGGGATAGCAAAACTAAGGACTTCATTTTAAAGCCGTTTTCAGCATTGTGATCTAGTGTCAAAAAATATAGTACACCCTCAAGTAAGTTTAGGTAGCTAAGGAAGTTTTCTAACTTATTCAAAAGGTCTGATAATTTTTTGGTATCCTCGGGGTCAAATACAAGTTTTTTATCTGAAGCAACCTTTAAAACATGTCGAATAATAGTTGATAGTTTGATATATTTGCTGCTACCATCGCCGCCATTTTCTCTAAGCAGAATAATAGCTTCTCTTAAATCGTCAACAGCTTCTCTTAAATCTTCAACTGAATTTATGTGATTTTCTGAGAATAATTGACTATCTAGAACTTCTTCAAGACTCTGGTTGTCGTAGCTAATTTTGGAACTCTGTGGGAAAATTAAGTCTGAATTTAAACTTTTCAGATTAATCTGAGGTAGAGCTGATTGAATCTCTGGTAGATGAAAATACTTGTCTTGAATAGATTGTAAGATTTCCTTGATTTCAGAGAATAAATTTTCTTTTTGAGAATACTTTGTAACCATCGACAACAAACTATGAGCGTAGTAATCTATATTTTGAGGGCTCTCTAGACCTCCGTAATTGATCTCGATCGTATTAGGCTGGCGTAAATTGAACTCACTCTGCAGTTGGTGTTTTATGTCAGCAACTTCTTGCTTAATCTGGGTAATTAATTCTGTTTGGTAGTTTGGCTTAAATTTAGATAAAACCTGGGTCTTTATGATGTTTATAGCAAGCTCAGGTTGGTTCAGTAATAAGTTGGAGTGGACTTGGTTTAGTAGCTCTAGATAGGGTAGGATTAAATGTTTGTGGGCACTGTCATTTTGTGGGCTATATCCAGCAAGTTGAGCTCTTAAGTCTTTAATTTTGTAATATAATAATTCAAATAATTTCTTCTTATTTAAAGTCTGTATATTGCTTTCCTGTAAACATGACTGGAGGTCGTCGAGCGTGTTAGTAAGCTTAGAGACATTCTGAAAACCAAAAGTAAGGTTGTATTTACAGCTTTGAGGATTGTATTCCTCTAAATAGGCTATTAGATTTTCTAGTTCTTGCTGTTTTTGCTCCACTAGTGCGTGTTGCTGTCTTTGCTGGAAATCTTGTTCAGTAGCAATTTGGAGATAAAAAGTTTGGGTTTCAACAGTAGGCTTTGAGTAGACTTTTCTGTCGTGGTTTGAAATGCTGTCTACATCAGTTTTGTTAGTATCTTTATTGCTAACGGTAACTTCACCTCGAGGCTCTTGATTATCAAAGTTTTCTTCTTGTTTAGTAAAAGTATAAAAGTTTGACCAGTTTGGGTAGTGTTTCTGATTGTCTTTTACTAGCTTTTTCCAAGCACTTACTGATGTGGGTGGAGATGGAATTTTGATTGCTATATCTCCTGTACTTCTCTTAAAGGTTTCTATAGGGTAGTTGAAGTAATTATCTCCAACTTTGAAAATCGCGTTGAATATATTTGAGTCATTTTCCTCGTCAGTAACTTTATTTACCTCAACAGCAGCTATTGAGTGTTTTTTGAACTGACTGAAATATCTATTTAAAAAAAATTTAACTGATTCGGGTGTGTTATTATCTAGACTTTTTGTAAAAAACTTCCAACCTGATTTCAAAACATAGTCTTGAACTTGACTCTCAGAGGATTTAAGACAGTCCAAGAAAGGTTTTAAAGTTTTTAGAGTAGCTGTCGATATTGTGTTAGGCTGAAATATTGAATTATTGAGTGTATATAAATTATGTACAAATTCTGAAGTTTCGTTATGTATAATTTCTTGTCGATTTTGTCCGTTTTTTATTTTTTCCATAAGCCTAAAGCAGTTAAATTGAATCTAGACTAGATTTAGTTTAACTCTAATCATGGCATATATGCAGCTTAATGTCAAAGCATACGAACCAGATTAGACTAGATAGATAGTAGGTACTGGCTAGTTATATCTAGTGAATCAATCCTAGTTGTTAGCTACACCCAAACTATTTAAGGTGACCTTTAAAACCTATAATTAGGTCTGATATGGCGAATATGGTAATTACGATATAGTATGAAGCTGACAAGAGCAATGTTGAATGAAGTTAGGATTAGGAAAGGTGTGCGGACTCCGAATACAACCCAAAACTCCTTAGTGGTATTAAAGAGTAAGTAGATATCAGCTAACAAAAGTGAAGTTTCTACAATAAATCCTAAAAATAATGTATTTTTAGTAAGGTCCAAATTACCTTCTCTAAGTCCGTTTAGAGTTAGATAAGCAATGATAGTAGATATTAGAGTTAAAAACAAAAACTCCAACCTAAATGGTATCTTAAATGGAGTAATTCCGCTCAAGATAAGTACTTCTATAATAACGTCCAAAACAGCTTGAAAAATAGCATTAGCGCTCATAAATACCGAGAACTTAATGATAATGTCAGGTATGTTATTGAGAGCTCCTGCCTCAGTATCAATTGGTGAGGTTAGATTATGTAGAATTTCTTTTATGACGTTCATACAGCGGTATTATTTAGTGAGCTGGTATCTACATTATACCACCGTTCAGCTAGGTTGCGTAATTTGGCGTGGGCAATACGAAAAATTCTAAAATCTAGATTTTCTTTAGGTAACATGTCCATACCTTGAACATGAACCATCCGAACTTCAGAGGCACCCATATACTCAAAGAGTTTAGGTCCTTCAGCCATTAAACCATTCCAATCTTCATTTTCACTAATTTGATCATAGATTATTCCAGCTGTGTAAATAATCAAAACAGTAAGATGTTGTAAGAGAGGTCTATGACCTTGTTCGTCTGTAGTGTATGTATAACCTCTTTGCATCACGCTATCGATCCAAGCTTTAACTGGTGCAGGGTAGCCAAAATTGTAGATTGGGGATGACAGGATCAAGACCTCGTGGTTGAGTAGTTGGTCTCTAGCTTTGTCAAATGTAGATAGTAATTTAGATTCTTTGGTTGTTAGTTCTTCACCTAAGTAGTTGCGTTTTTCATAAGCGTTTATTACTTCGGTATTCATAAGACTAGGCAGATCAGAGCAAAGATCAACGTGCGTGATTGGACACACATCTTCAATATAATCTGTAAAGTACTTTCGTAATTTTTTGGTTCTTGATCTTTCGCCTCTAGGGGCATATTCCACTAATAAGGTTTTTTTGAGTGGTTGCATACTGTAAGTTTATCATCTTAATAGCAATTAATCAAGCTAAACACAAATTAGAGTATCCTATAATCGCATAATTAAATTATCTATTAAATTATAAATCTAAAGATAGATACAAAAAAATCACCTTTAGGGTGAAAATTATGATAAGGTACACAGGAGACAGAAAATTATCTCAACTGTGTATATATTATTATAACCTCGCTTTCGAGCCTCTAGTTTCTAACTCCTCTATAACTTTTTCGTTGTTTGGTGAAACATTATCTACCAGATTATTTACTAATTTGTAATCATGCATATAGTCAGGCAATTTAAATGCAATTTTAAATTTGAAATATTCACGAAATTTTTCGCAAAACTTTTTTGTAATATTGCAAAAGTTTTTGTCGTTAGTTAGGTTTGGAGTAAGAAATCTAGAGTCTGTTTAATATCTCCTAGACAAACAAATAACTGCCAGTTAGACAGATTTTGTTATGCTACAAAATACTACTGTTACTGACAGTCAAATGGAATATATAAACTTTTTTCTACCTCAGGTCAAAACAAAACCATTAA